>NZ_JWLG01000018.1:95103-151645 GCF_000813905.1 Leisingera sp. ANG-M6 | reverse complement strand
GGGCGAGGCGGTGCGTCACGCCTTCGCGGGGCTTGGGGAAGCCGGGGAAGGAGCGGGCGGGGGTACTGAACCCCATGTTGTCGAAGTCGCGCAGGACTGCGTAGCGGGTCATTTTCATGCCGAATCTGGTTATGTAACTGGTTACATGGTTGATGAAACCAGTTACATGTGTCAAGAATTTCATTAAGGACGAACCGGAACCGGCAAAGGAAGGCAGGCGGAATGCAGCGGAGCACCAACCGGAAACGCGCCAATCTGCGGGATGTTGCGGCGGCGGCGGGCGTCTCAGTCGCCACCGTTTCCCGCGTCATGAACGCACCGGAAACCGTGGCCGAGGCGACCCGGAAGCGGGTGGAAGAGGCGATGAATAGCCTGCACTGGGTGCCGAGCGCTGCCGCCCGCGCGATCAATACCGGGCGCACACGGTTTGTCGGGGCGCTTGTGCCGACGCTGGACAACGCCATCTTTGCCCGGGTGCTGGCCAGCATGGAAAGCCGACTGGCGGCGCACCGGCTGTCGCTGGTGGTGGCGACAACCGACAATGACCCTGCCCAGGAGGCGGAGAAAGCCAAGGGACTGGTCGATATCGGCGCGGAGGGGCTGATCGTGTCCGGTATTACCCACGCGCCGCAGTTCTACAGCCTGATCGAACGCTGTCAGCTGCCGACGGTTTCCACATCGTTCTATGATCCGGGCTACCGTCTGCCCACTATCGGATATGATAACGCAGCAGCGGCCCGTACCGCTCTCACCCATCTGACGGATCTGGGCCACCGCCGGATCGCGGTGGTGCATGGACCAAGTTCCAGCAACGACCGGACGCGATCGCGCATTGCCGGGCTCGAGGGTCACAGCCCGAAGCCTGACCTGAGTTTCCATGAAGTCCCTTTGTCCATTGCCGGCGGCTGCGAAGCGGGCCGCGGCATCCTGCAGGCGGAGGAGCAGCCAAGCGCTGTTCTGTGCCTGTCGGACGTGCTGGCGTCGGGCGTGCTGTTTGAGCTTCAGCGCGAGGGTGTGGCTGTACCACAGGAAAAATCGGTGATGGGGCTCGACGACTTGGCCGCGTCAGCCCATTTGTTTCCCGCGCTGACCACCGTCCACTTGCCGGTGTCGCGGATGGGCACAGCGGCGGCAGACGCAATAGCCTCATGGGTTGAAACCCAACAGGCGCCCACGCCCAGCTTGTTGAAATCAAAACTGGTGGTCAGGGATTCGACAGCGTTCTTATCGGCAGCTGCCAAGCCTGGCACTGGCAATAGGGATGGTTCAGATTCGGATGGGCAATCCATTCCGGGCACTGCCTGAAACCGCTGCAAGTAAACGGTGTCCGTTCCCGCATCTCCTTCCCCTTAGACAGCCATTTCATTGGCCACGCATGCTATTTGCGTTGGGTTCTCTACTTTGCACCATGTCCCCTTGCACGCCGCAGATGTCCGACGGTGCGGTCGAATTTTGGCCGATTGCCTGCCCGGCATCTGGCAAAATGATAAGCATGCCGAAAACGCGGCAAGTGAGGGCTTAAACAAAATCTGTGATAACTGCGGGGGATCCGCTATGTTTTTAGTATCAGCCCTAGGCAGAATCCTGAATTGGCACCAGGCTGCCGGCAACCGGATTTTGCTTTTTGATGGGATACCGCAGAACGCAGTCAGAGCCGCAGATCACTCCTGCAGATGCTATCAAAGCACTTGAGAAGCAGCTGGCGCAGGAAAAGGCACGGTTTGCCGCCACCGCCGCAATCCTAAAGGTCATCGGACAGTCGCGGGAAGACATTCAGCCGGTTTTCGACATCATTGTAAAAAGCGCCACCGAGTTGTGCGGCGCACGGTTCTGCATGCTGTGGCGCTGCAGCGACGGCATGATCCACTACTGCGCAAGCCACGGCTTCACGCAGGCGTTCATGGACGGTTACCTGGCCAATTATCCGGCACCGCCAGCTGCCGGTTCCATTTCCGGGCCGGCTATCCGAACGGGCCGCACGGTTCATCTGACCGATGCCCAGGCGCCGGACTATTACGATCACAAGACCGCGCGTCAGTTCGGCTACAAGGAGATGGCCGCTATTCCGGTCAAGGCTGGGCCAGGCATATGGGGCGTTCTTGTTCTGGGGTGGCCAACAGGAAAGGCTGCTCTGGCAACTGACATCAGCTTGCTGGAAACCTTTGCCGAACAGGCCAGCATCGCCATCAGCAATGCGCGGCTATTCAGAGACACTAAGGAAGCGCTGACGCATCAAACCGCGACATCTGAGGTGCTGGGTGTGATCTCCCGCTCGCCCAATGAGATCCGGCCGGTGCTTGACGTCATTCTGAAAGTAGCCTCTGACATCTGCAAACCGCAGACGGCCTATGCGACACTGCTGGATCCCGACGGCAAATACAGGATCGCAGCGGCGCATGGCATGACGCCGGAATTCCGCGGGTTCCTTGCGGAGCAGGCGTTTGAGCCAGAGGCCGGCAGTTGCACGGGGAGAACGGCGCTGCTGCAGAAAACAGTGTATATCAGGGACACCGAAGCCGACGCGGAGTTCAAATGGAAAGCCGCCGCCAAGCAGGGAAATTTCCGGTCGGCGCTGGGGGTGCCGCTGATCAAGGATGGTGTCGTGGCGGGTGTCATAACCCTTGGCCACGAACAGACCGGAGCTTTCACGGAGAAGCAAATCAGCCTTTTAGAAACCTTTGCGGCGCAGGCGGTGATAGCGATCAGCAACACGCAGCTGTTCGAGGAAGTACAAATGCGCACGGCTGAGCTGAGCGAAGCGCTAGAGTATCAGACCGCGACATCGGAAGTGCTGAGTGTGATCTCACGGTCGCCGAGCGAACTGGAGCCAGTGCTGGACTCTATCCTCCAGGTGGCCTCCCGGCTGTGCGATCCTGAATATGCGTTTTTTGCAATGCTGGACGCAACAGACGGGCTGTACAGGATCAGCCGGTCCCACAACGTACGGCCTCGGTTTCTTCGCTATCTTGAAGACAACCCGATTGCACCGGGGGAAGGCAGCTGTATCGGCCGGACGGCTTTGACTGCCAGGACAGTGTATATTGCGGATACGCTAAATGACGACAGCTACACTTGGAAGGAAGCGGCGGGAATTGGCAATTTCAGAAGCACGCTGGGGGTGCCTCTGATCAAGGACGGTGTGGTCCTCGGGGTGATCGTGATGGCGCACAGCCAGCCGCGGGCCTTTTCCAAAAAACAACTGGGCCTGTTGGAGACCTTTGCCTCTCAAGCGGTAATTGCAATCAGTAACACCCGGCTATTCGAAGAGGTGCGGGCGCGCACCGCAGAGCTGAGCGAGGCGCTAGAGTATCAGACCGCGACATCAGAAGTGCTCAGCGTTATCTCGCGTTCGCCGAATGAGCTGGAGCCGGTTCTTGAAGCGGTGCTCAAAGTCGCTGTGCGGATTTGCAGCCCTGAGGTGGCCTATGTGGCGCTGCTGAACGAAGAGAGCGGCGCCTATGACGTGGCCGTCACCCACAATGCGAATGACATCTTTGAGGAGATTCTGGCTCAGCAGGAATTCGTGCCGGGGATGGCGACGACAACCGGCAGGGCCGCATTGACAGGCCGAACAATCTACATACCCGACATCGAGGCCGATCCTGACTACGGCTGGCGGGAGCAGGCGCGCAAGGGCGGCTTCCTGTCCAGCCTCGGTGTGCCGCTGATCAAGAACGGCAAAACCATCGGCGTGATCACACTGGCCCATGTCCGCAGGAATGCCTTCAGCACCAAGCAGATCGCCCTGTTTGAAACCTTTGCGGCGCAGGCAGTGATTGCGTTGAGCAATGCGCGGCTGTTCACGGACTTGCAGAATGCGCTGGTCCGCCAAACTGCCAGCGCCGATATCCTGCGAGTGATCAGCAGTGCGCAGGAGGATGCAAAACCGGTTTTTCTGGCGATCGCAGCGGCAGGGGTGCGGCTGCTAGACTGCGACGGGGCCGCAGTGCTGATCCGGAATGGGGATCATTTCTCCCCGGCCGCGGGAATGCGCAGAGACGGGCCGATGGACACTTTGAATCCCGATCCGGTGCTGATTGACCCCAAGCTCAATTTTCCTAGCCAGGTCTTTGTGACTGGAAAGATGGTGCATGTTCCGGACTTCGCCGAAACGGACCTGCCCCCGCATGAAGTCGCAACGGTGGAAAAATTCGGCCTGCAGTCCTGCCTGTACCTGCCGTTGCTCCGCGACGGCGATTGCGTCGGGGTGCTGGCGTTTTCGCGTGCGGACAGCAAACGCGCCTTCACCGGCGAGCAGGTCCGGCTGGCAGAGAGCTTCTGCGACCAGGCGGTCATCGCCATTCAGAATACGCGCATGTTCAACGAGACCCAGTCGGCCCTGGCGCGCCAGACGGCCAGTGCTGATGTGCTGCGGGTGATCAGCAAATCACCGACCGACACCAAGCCGGTGTTCGACGAGATCGTGCGCCTGGCGATCTCATTGATTTCCTGCGATCTGGCGATTGTGACCGAATGCGATGGCAAGGCGTTCTGGCAGACTGCGGTCGCAACGCCTGCCGGTGTGGAAACTGAAATCAGCCAGACCCGGCATCCCGTCGACCCAGCACAGAACTTTCCGTCGCAGTCCTATACAGGCAAGAAGATCCTGCACATTCCCGACTGGTCAAAGGTGGAGCTTCCCCCGATGGACTGGCGGATCTATCACGCCAGCGGCTTCCGCTCCTCCTTGATGCTGCCCTTGCTGCGGGACGGGGTGTGCATCGGCGGCCTGGGATTCATCCGCAAGGCAGCGCGGGCGTTCTCCCGGGATGAAATTGCAATGGCAGAATCCTTTGCCGACCAGGCGGTGATCGCCATCGGCAACGTCCGCCTGTTCCAGGAGGTGCAGGAGGCCCGCGCCGCGGCAGAGAAAGCGAATGAGGCCAAAAGCGCGTTCCTGGCCACGATGAGCCACGAAATCCGCACCCCGATGAACGCGGTGATCGGCATGAGCGGGCTGCTGATGGACACCGAACTGAACGTTGAGCAGGCCGACTATGCCCGCACCATCCGCGACAGCGGCGACGCGCTGCTGGGGATCATCAACGAAATCCTCGATTTTTCCAAGATCGAGGCGGGCCAGATGGTCATCGAGGCGCACCCCTTCGATCTGCGCGACTGCATCGAAACCTCCCTGGACCTGATCAGCGGACGAGCTGCTAAAAAGCAGCTGGATGTTGCCTATGTCATGGACGACAGCGTGCCGCCTGCCATCAGCGCCGACCTGACCCGGCTGCGGCAGATTCTGCTCAACCTCCTGTCCAACGCGGTTAAGTTCACCGACACCGGCGAGGTGGTGCTGTCGGTAACGTCGGACCCACCTGCAGATGGCCGGGTAAAGCTGCATTTCGATGTCCGCGATACCGGCATCGGCCTGTCCGCGGAGGGGATGAGCCGCCTGTTCCAGTCCTTCAGCCAGGCGGATTCCTCAACCACGCGTAAATACGGCGGCACCGGGCTGGGGCTGGCGATTTCGAAGCGGCTGGCAGAGCTGATGGGGGGCACGATGCAGGCCGCCAGCGAGGGGCCGGGCAGGGGATCGGTGTTCAGCTTCACCATCCTGGTGGAACCGGCAGGGATGCCGAAACCGGCGGCCCGCAGCTTGCTGGGCCAACAGCCGGAATTGGCTGGCAAGCGCATCCTGATGGTGGATGACAACGAAACCAACCGGAGAATCCTGACGGCGCAGACCCGCAAATGGGGGACGCAGACAACCGCCGTGGCCTCAGCCGGTGCGGCGCTGGAGGTGCTGGCGAAGGATGCTGAATTCGACCTGGCGATCCTGGACATGCACATGCCCGGAATGGACGGGGTGGCACTGGCGCGCCGGATCAGGGCGACGAACAAGGACCTGCCGCTGGTGCTGTTCAGTAGCCTTGGGGATCGCGGCACCGGTGCGGAAGAGGGGCTGTTTGCGGCCTGTCTGGCCAAGCCGCTGCGCCAGTCGCAACTGTTCGATACGCTGGCCGGGCTGTTTGCGCCGTCGGCTGTGCCTGCGGCAAGGGCCGGCACGGGCGGCAAACCGGCAGCCGATCCGGAAATGGCCGCGCGCCACCCGCTGCGGATCCTGCTGGCAGAGGACAATCTGGTTAACCAGAAGCTGGCGGTCCGGCTGCTGGAGCAGATGGGCTACCGCGCCGACCTTGCCAGCAACGGGATCGAGGCGCTGGAAAGCGTGGCACGCCAGGTCTACGATGTGGTGCTGATGGATGTGCAGATGCCTGAAATGGACGGGCTGGAAGCCTCGCGGCGGATCACCGGCGCATATCCGCAGGACGGCAGGCCCGCGATCATCGCGATGACCGCAAATGCGATGCAAGGCGACCGGGAGATGTGCCTCGAAGCGGGTATGGACGGCTACATTGCTAAACCCATCCGCGTCGAACGGCTGATCGAGGCGCTGGAAGGCATTCAACCGCGCGGAAAGGAGACGCCATGAGCGCCAGCCCCCTGGACCCCGCTGTCTTTGCAGAGCTGCAGGCCGCCACCGGCGCGGATTTCGCGGCAGAACTGGCCGCCACCTTTCTGGAAGAGGCGCCGGGCATGATCGCACAGCTGAAACAGGCGGCGGCGGCCGGCGATGGCGACGCTTTCCGCCGCGCCGCGCATTCGCTCAAGTCCAACGCAAACACCTTCGGCGCCACTGCGCTTGCGGCACTGGCACGGCAGATGGAACTGTCCGGGCTTGGCGGCCCGGCACCGGATCTTGCCGCGCTGGATAGGGTATACACCCGCGCGGATGCCGCGCTGCGGGGGCTGCTGGATGGCTGAGGCGCTGGGGCATGTGCTGATTGTGGACGACAACAAGGTCAACCGGCTGCTGCTGGCGCGCAATGTCGAGCTGCTGGGGCACCGCTCCGAGGCCGCGGAAAACGGCAAGGTCGCGATGGAGCGGCTCAGGGCCGAAACCTTTGACCTGATCCTGCTGGACATTGAAATGCCCGAGATGGACGGCTTCGAAGTGCTGGCGGCAATCAAGGCGGCACCGGATCTGCGCGATATGCCAGTGATTGTCACCTCTTCGCTGGAAGGGCTGGAAAATATCGTGCGCTGCATCGAATTGGGCGCGGAAGACTACCTCCCAAAACCCGTGAACCAGGTTCTGCTGGGCGCCCGGCTCAGCTCGAGCCTGGAAAAGAAGCGCCTGCGGGATGAGCAAAAGCGGCTGCTGGACCGGTTTGCAACCCACGAGGTGGCGCTGGACCTGCAGAACTCCGGTTTTTCCATTGGGGGCAAGCGGCTCACCGCATCGGTCCTGTTCTGCGACATACGCGATTTCACGGCTTTGTCCGAAGATCTGCCGCCGGAGGCCACCATCGAGCTGCTGAACACCTATTACACGCTGATGTTCGACGCCGTCAGCAGCAACGGCGGCATCGTGAACCTGATGATTGGCGACGGGCTGATGGCGCTTTTCGGCGCGCCGCAGCCTCTGGCAAACCCGGCGCAAAGCGCGGTGGCAGCGGCCGGGGAAATGTTCGGCATGATCACGGTTCTGAACCAGGAGCAGCGCGCGGCGGGCGCGCCGGAAATCCGGCTGGGGGCCGGCATTGCCACCGGCGAAGTGGTGGCGGGTTATGCCGGCACGGACGACCGGGCCGCCTACACATGCGTTGGGAAAACCGTCAATCTGGCGGCCCGTCTGGAGGCGCATACCAAGATTGCCTGCCGCAGAATACTGATTGACGAGCAAACCCGGAACGGCCTGCCGGACTCCGCCAAAGCTGAGAAGATTGAGCAAGTGGAGTTCAAGGGGTTCTCAGAAGCGCTGGATATTTTCGCTCTTTGACCCAGTTGCAAGTCGCCGAGTCCGCTGGGCCGCCGAATTTGAAAAAGGCCTGATCAAGGACAGAACTATGCAAAGCTTCCGCTGCAGAAAAAACGTGCTTCAAACCGGCGGATTGCCGGCGTCACGGCAGACGTGCAAAATATCTTGAACAAATAGCTCTACTGCATATCGCGGGATCTGACCGCGGCGTGTTGCCAAATAGAAGGTCGAATTCCAACGCAGCTGCTTGTTCCTGACCTCTTTGAGTTTGCCTTCTGCTACCCGGCTATCAGCAAAGTGATTTGGCAGCGGCCCCAGAAAATGACCGGTTTCGATCAGCATTGCCATCGCTTCCATATTGGCGACGACGGCCTTTGGTTCCGGTGTTCCTAGGTCGGGCGATACCAGCATATCGTAAGAGCGCTGGCACAACTGGTACTGAAAGATGGTTTCTAGGCTGGCCTCCTTGTCCTGTTGCTCAAAGAGGGGATGCCCCGGTGCGCAATACAGACGGTGCTCTTCAGCGCATAGCGGCACATAAGTAAGCTCTGGCACCTGATGACGGAACGGCGCGAAGGCTGCATCAAGCTCACCCATAATCAGCTGCTGCGTCAGATCCGTGGGGGAGGCAACCACCATCTTAATTCGGACTTCATTCGGCCGAGATAAGAACCGCTGCAATGCCTTGACCAGATCACGGTCTGGCAAGCTGTCGATTGCATCCACCATCCCGACTCGCAGGTCTCCTGCCAGGGTATTACGCAGCTCCAGAAGCTCTGCATCGAAATCGCGGGCACTGCGCAGCATATCACGTGCCTTCTGATAAGCGATCGCGCCGCGTTCCGTCAGCCGAAACCCGCCACGGCCGCGTTCGCAAACCCGGTAACCTAGAGAGGTTTCCAGGTCGCGGATACGAACACTGATCGCGGACTGTGTGACCCCAAGGGCATATTGCGCATCGGAGAACCCGCCGCACTCAACTACAGTGACAAAGGTTTCCAGCAAAGTGTTGCGCAGCAGTTTCATAGTCAGTGTGTTCCCTGTGAAGCGCGCTAATTACATAAAAAATTCTCATGTGAAGATATGCAACATAATATTTTGCCACACTGCACACTGTGGTGATGTCTCTCAAGACCCCGTCAAAAACGTAAAGGGTAGGGGCACTCACATGAATAATGACTTAAAATTGGCAGCTTCACCTTTGCTATGCCCGGCCCCCGCCCTTGCTTTTTTGTGGACTGGAATTCGCCATAGTGAAGCTTCCGGACTTAATCACGACACCCACGAGCAGGAGTTCAATAGCGCTTCACGAACGCACCGTCGGCTGCGTTACCTTGGCGGTCTGCCCGATGGGTAAGCTCGGCTCCATGGTGGAGACCGTTTAGCAGACAGCGGACGGCCGCCTTTCCGCAAATCGTCCTGCTCCTTCCGGGGCCGGTCTATCATAGAGAAATTCGGGGAATCATATGTCTGGACACGGTTACGAATCCGGCCGCCTGAACCTGCCCTTTGTCGGCATCGCCACCTTCGGCAAGAAACCCTATGTCGAGGATTGGGACAGCATCGACGCCGATGTAGCAATCCTGGGCGCCCCGTTTGATTTCGGCTGCCAGTTCCGCTCAGGCGCGCGGTTCGGCCCACGGGCTGTGCGCGAAGCTTCGACGTTGTTCAGTTTCGGTCATGCCGGCGCCTATGATCACGAAGATGATGCCACGTACCTGGGTGAGGACGTGCGCATCGTCGACCTGGGTGATGCCGACATTATTCACACTAAGACCGAGGAAAGCCACGCCAACATCGAATACGCCGTAAGGAAAATCTTGGATGCAGGCGCACTGCCCGTCACTATCGGTGGCGACCATTCCGTCAACATCCCATGTATCAACGCCTTTGCCGAGGACTGCGCCAGGAACGGCTCTCTCCATTTGGTCCAAATCGACGCCCATCTGGACTTTGTCGACGAGCGCAAGGGCGTCACCGATGGCCACGGCAACCCGATGCGCCGCGCGATCGAAAAGGAATACGTCTCCGGCATGACTCAGCTGGGCATCCGCAATGTGTCATCAACTGCCAAGGAAGGCTATATCGACGCGCGTGAACGCGGCTCGGACATCCTCTCGGTGCGCCAGGTGCGCAAGCTGGGGACGGACGCCGTGCTGGATCGCATCCCCGCAGGTGCACGCTACTACGTGACCATCGACATCGACGCCTTCTGTCCGTCGATCGCACCCGGAACTGGTACCCCCAGTCACGGAGGCTTCCAATACTACGACGTGCTGGAAATCTTGCAGGGACTCAGCAAACGCGGCGAAGTTGTCGGAATCGACCTTGTTGAAGTGGCCCCGGCCTATGACCCCTCCGAAAGCACCCAGATCCTGGCGGCCCAGCTTTTGCTGAACTTCATCGGCTTTATCTTCCACAACAAGGCATAAGCCCCTCCCGAGGCGCCTGCAAATTCAGCCCCGGTGTCAGCCGGGGCGTGTCGGCATCTGTGCATCAGGCCTCTTGCCAACAAGCGAGCGCTCCGTTTACCTGCAACAACAGCACCGTTTCAGGCGTAGTGTTTGTTCCGGGACATTTTGCCGATGCCGGGATTCATGCTGTTTGTGGGATCTACCGTTTTGTAGAACGCCGCCAGGTCCGGCTTGGCCCGGTACAAATGGCCGACGTTGTGCTCAGCCGGATATTCCGCCCCGCGTTTGTCCAGCAGTGCCAGCATCGCGTCCTTCAGCGCTTTCAAGTCTGCACCCTTCTTCACGATGTAATCCTGATGCAGCACGTGGCACATGAAATGCCCGTAGTAGAGCCTGCGAAGCAGCTGATCCCCGATCTCCGTCGGCAGCTCCTCGAACCAGTCCTGATCGTTGCGGCGCAGGGCGATGTCCAGCGCAATGATGTCCTCCACCTCTGAGCGGTGCACGGCCATGTAGCGCACCGCGGCGCCGGCCGCGGCAAAGCGGTGCAGCCCTGCCATCTTGGCCTCGCGCGGGGTGCATTCGAAGTAGCTGAGGTCGCCGTCCCCCGCCATTTTATCCAGCAGCGCGCGGGCCTCGGCGATGCCGCCATCGCGCATTTTGAGGATCAGGTGATGCGGGTGGGACTGGCGGAACGCCCGCATCCGCCGCGGCAGGATGTCCGGCCACAGGCGCGACAGCATCTGCATCACCCGGTCGGTCAGATTGCCCAGGCCGGGAATGCCCGCCAGCCGCGCATCCACCGCGCCCTTCAGGGCAAAGAACACCGGCAGCCGGTCTGTGCCCAACTTGTCGATCATCACCATGGTGTCCTTGCCATAGCGGTCCGACAAGTCAAAGACATCCCTGTGCATGTATTCGGCGCTCACCGGCAGGGTGGCAAACTCCGCCAGGATGCGGCGGCGCAGGGCGGTCAGCGCCGCGGTGGTTTGGCTGCCGACATAGAAAGTCAGCTCCTCAGCATTCTTGGCGTAGGTATCCAGCCGCACCGCAAAGACCGCCAGCTTGCCCGCACAGCCCGCAGCCTCGTAAAGCCGCGACTTGTCGGCATTGAACCGCGCCGGGGTCGGCGCGTCGATGTCTCTAACCCTGCGCGCATAGGAGGTGTCGGAGGCTTTCCGGTTGCCGGTCTCAACATCCTCAGGGCGGTAATCGCCGCGTTGCAGTCGGGTCAGGATCTCCTCCGGGCTGGCGCCCAGATTTATGCCCAGGTGGTTAACCAGCTCCAGCTGGCCGTCCCCGGTAATGCGAGCAAACAGCGACAGCTCGGTATAGGACGGCCCCCGCTCTACCAGCGACCCGCCGGAGTTGTTGCAGACCCCGCCCACAATCGACGCCCCGATGCAGGAGGAGCCGATCACCGAATGCGGCTGGCGGCCCAGCGGCGCCAGCAGCTTTTCCAGCGCAAAGAGGGTGCTGCCGGGGAAGCTGACGACCTGCTTGCCGCCGTCCAGCAGCTGCAGCTGGTCCATCCGCCGGGTGTTGATCAGCACCACACCGCGGTCATAGCTGCCCTTGGGGGTGGACCCCTCGGTCAGGCCGGTGTTTGCCGCCTGCATGATGATGATCTTGTCCGCCGCTACACAGGCCTGCAGCACCTTCCACTGCTCCAGCAGGGTTGCGGGCTGGACCACCGCCAGCGCTTCCCCCTCGCCGGAGCGGAACCCCTTGCGGAACCGCCGTGTGGCGCGGGCGCTGGTCAGTACATGGCGGCGCCCGCATAGGGATTTCAGGGTCTGGATCAGTTCTGCATCGGTCATCACAGCCGCCTTTCCCTGCTCAGTAAGCCACAGATGGCAGCCAGGTTGCCAGTGCCGGCCACAGGTAGACGAACATCAGGCCGGTCAACTGCAGCAGCACGAAGGGAATGATGCCCTTGTAGATATGGCCCAGGCGGATCTCCGGCGGGCAGACGCCCTTGAGGTAGAACAGCGCAAAGCCAACCGGCGGCGTCAGGAAGGACGTCTGCAGCGTCACCGCCACCAGGATCACGAACCACACCAGCGCCGGTTCATCAATGGCGCCGAAACCGGGGATATCCAGGCCCAGCCCGTTCACGATCGGGCGCATCAGCGGCAGCACGATCAGGGTGATCTCGATCCAGTCCAGCACAAACCCCAAGAGGAACACGATGAACAGGATCATGAAGACGGTGCCCTCGGGGCCGAAACCGGTGCCCTGGATCATCTCCTCGATCAGTGCATCACCGCCCAGCTCCCGCAGCACATAGGAAAACACCGTCGCGCCCAGGAAGATCGCAAAGATATAGGCGGTGGTGTTGAAGGTCGCCTTGAGCACATTGACCAGCTTCGCCAGCGTCAGCTTGCGGTAGCCAAGCGCTAGCAGCGTCGCCCCCAATGCGCCCACGCCCGACGCCTCCGTCGGCGTGGTGAGACCTGCAAAAATAGAGCCTAACACGGCCAGAATCAGCCCCAGCGTCGGCAGCACCGCAATCAGCACGTCCTTGACCGCGGCCCAGTCCGGACGCTTGGCCCCCGCAGGCACCGGCGCGACGTCGCGTTTGATCAGCGCAATCACGAAGATATAGGTGAGGTAGAGCGCGCCGATGATCACGCCCGGGAACACCGCGGCCATGAACAGATCACCAACGCTCAACGCCATCTGGTCCGCCATGATCACCAGCATGATCGAGGGCGGGATCAGAATGCCCAGCGTGCCGGAGGCCGAGACCACGCCCGCTGCCAGCGCGGGGCTGTACTTCTGCTCCATCATCGACGGCAGCGACAGGACGCCCAGCAGCACCACAGAGGCCCCGATGATGCCGGTGGAGGCCGCTAGGATGATGCCGATCATGGTGACAGTGATCGCCAGCCCGCCACGCACGGTGCCGAACAGCCGCTGCATTGCCCCCATTAGCCGCTCGGCAACGCCGCTTTCGTCCAGCATCAGACCCATGAAGATGAACATCGGCAACGCCACCAGCACCGCGTTCGACATGGTGGCATAAACCCGGTTCACCACCGCCCCCAGCGTCAGGTAATCCAGCCCGGTCAGGGTTTCCTCCAACCCGGTCCAGTTCATCATGCCGTTGTCGAACAGATAGGCCAGCCCGCAATAGGCCACCCCGACCCCGGCCAGCGTCCAGGCCACCGGAAAGCCGGTGAACAGCAGCGCAATAAAGGTGAGGAACATGGCAATAACCAGCTTTTCCTCGGTGGTCTCCAACAGGAAGGTCAGCGCGGTCGCGACAACAGCAAAGCCAACCAGCGCCCAGATCACCAGCCGCAGACTCTTGCCGGCGCGCTCCTCTGCCGGACCGGCCAGCAGCGCGTGGCCGTCATGGATCAGCCGCGCCAGCGCCGCTGCCGCCAAGAGGACAAAGCTCAGCGGGATCACCGCTTTCAGCGCCCAGCGGGCCGGCAGGCCCGTGGGGCTGTCGGAACGTTCGCTCACCCGCCAGCTTTCGTAAAAATAATCATAGCCCTGATCGATCATCAGATAGATGAACGGCACCAGCAGGGTCAGGATGCCGATCACCTCGATGATCCGCCGGGCGCGGCGGCTCAGCTGCATATGCAGAACATCGACCCGCACGTGGCTGTCGGTGACCAGCGCATAGGAAATGCCGATCATCGTCACCAGCCCGTAGAAATGCCACTGGATCTCGTCCAGCTTGGGATAGTTCTGGTTCAGCATGTAGCGCAAGGCGACCTGCGAGACGACGGCCAGCACCAGCAGCAGGTTGGCCCACATCACCAGATTTCCGGTGCCCTTGACCGCGTTGTCGATCCACACCGCCAGCTGCTGCCGGTCCTCGTCGCCATGCTCAAGGATCTCTTCGTAGCGTTCGATCGGGTCGTCCTGCAGGTGCAGATTCTCAGCCATGGTTTCCTCCTCCGGAACGTGGCGTGCGCGGACGTGAATGCGCCCGTGTCAGTCAGGGAAATGACGAAAATCAGGGAAAGCGGGGCGGCGGGAATATGGCCGCCCCGAGGTTGCGCAAGCGGCTTACTTGCGCGGGAGGAATGCGTTTTCCTTCCAGACCGCATAGCCTTCGCGGAAGGTTTGCATGTCCAGCAGCACCCGGCCGAAGAACTGGTCGTTGGTGGCCTCTTCCGCGGCAACCTCATCCCAGGTGGCGCGGAACAGCTCCAGCATCTGCGCGTCCCACTGCTTGATGTGGACGCCGTTGTTTTCGACGTTGTCGATCAGCGCCGCGTGCTGGATCGCCTCGCCTTCGGCAAAGCTGTCGGCCATCGAGGCCTTGCAGGCATTTTCGATGATGGCCTTGTGCTGGGCGCTGGCCTCGTTCCAGACATCCTTGTTGACCAGCAGTTCAAACACGGTGGCCTGCTGGTGCCAGCCGGGGAAGTAGTTGTATTTTACCAGCTTGTGGAAGCCCAAACGGGCGTCGATCGCAGGCATCGAGAACTCGGTTGCGTCGATGGCGCCCTTCTCCAGCGCCGGGAAGATCTCGCCGCCGGGCAGCAGCGATGTCGCCACGCCCAGCTTTTGCATCACCTTGCCGCCGAGGCCAAAGAAACGCATCTTCAGGCCGTTCAGGTCCTCGGCGCTGTTGATCTCCTTGGCGAACCAGCCGGAGGTCTCCGGCGCGATCACCGCGCAGGGCAGCACCTTCACATTGTATCCCGCCTGATCGTACATCTCCTGATACAGGGTCATGCCGTTGCCATAGTAGAGCCAGGCCATGTATTCGCCCGCCTCCGGCCCGAACGGCACGGCAGAGAACAGCGGCGCAGCCGGGATCTTGCCTGCCCAGTAGCCGGCGGTGGTGTAGCCGGAGTTGATCTTGCCCGAGGACACCGCATCCAGGATCTCGAACGGCGGCACCAGTTTGCCGGGCTCATAGACTTTCATCTTCAGGCTGCCGCCGGACATCAGGTCCAGCTGCTCTGCCACCCGCGGGATCGGCGTGCCGAGGCCCGGCAGCGCGGTCGAAAAGGCAATCGGGGTCTTGAGCAGCAGCTTGTCAGCGGCCTGCGCGGCAGGGGCTGCCAGCAGCGATGCGGCCACGGCCAGCGAAGTCAGGGTCTTTTTCATGGGGTCTCCTCCGGGTTCAGTCCGGCCGCTCCTCCGGCCGCAATTCCAACCGCTGATGCGGTATGACTGGTAAATATTGTTGACCACACAACTCAGTCAACAACTTTATTTACCACTGAGCTGACTGTCCGCGGGAACGTGAAGCGTACAAAACCGCATGTTTTTTCCGCACTTTGAAGGCAGGTTCAGAAAAGATTGTTTTCTTTCATGCTATTGTATCAACCCCGGATATCCGTATTTCTGGGTACATCAGCTTGCAGTTTTTCGGGGCAGTGGTAAAGTTTCAGAATGACCTCTGTTCCGAGGTTTCCCAGCATCTAAGTGGACGCCATGACCGACATCCGCCCGTTTGACCCCGTTGGACACGAATCAATTGCCGATGCCGTGGTCGAGCAGATTGAGGCGATGATCGTCGACGGCATCCTCAAGGAAGGCCGCAAATTGCCCTCCGAGCGGGAGCTGGCAGAGGCCATGGGGGTGTCGCGCCCCAAGCTGCGCGAGGCACTGCAAACGCTGGAAAGCCGCGGCCTGGTCAATGTCCGCCATGGCGAGGGCACCTTCATCGCGCCGCTCACCGGGCGGGCCATGTCCCCCGCGCTCCTGTCGCTCTACACCCGCCACGGCGGCGCCTTTTACGACTACCTCGAATACCGCCGCGAGCAGGAGGCCTTCGCCAGCCGCCTGGCCGCCACCCGTGCCACAGACTCTGACAAGGCACGACTCGCCGAGATCGTCGCCGATATGCAGACCGCCTGGGAGCAGGACGATCAGGACGCCAGCCAGGAGGCCGACTTCCGATTGCACACCGCAGTGGTCGACGCCAGCCAGAACACCACGCTGATCCACATGATGGCCTCGGTCTACGACCTGACCCGGCAGGGGGTGTTCTACAACCGGGAATTCCTACGCACGATGGATGGCACCGGCGCGGAGCTGCTGAAACAGCACAAAGAGATTGCCCAGGCGATCATCGACGGCAACCCGGACCGCGCCGAGACCGCTGCACGGCGGCATATGGATTTCGTTGAGGAATCCTTCCGTGCCGGCCAGGAGCAGCAAGCCCGCGAGATCCGCGCCGCAAAGCGGCGGCAGCTGACGAGGTAGGTTTCTAGCCTGTGCCGCCAAAGGGCATAGCCGAGCGGCGTCAAGTCAGCTGCAAAGGCGCGGCATACTGACTTCAAAGAAAATTGACGAGCCCTTGAGGGTTGCCATTTTTCACAATAAATCAAAATCTTATGCAAAATCTCTCCAACCATTGGTCACATTTTTTTCAATCGTTTACGAACCACACTTCCAACTTTCTTCATCTCAGTGCGAGCCAACAGGCAGCGGCAGTGACTGGTATGCAATTTGGTGAGCTGAAAGGGCTCGATTTCGCCCCGGACGAGACTGCTGGCTCAGGTTGTGCGAATGGACGCTGAACGTATGGGCTCAGCCCGACAGTACCAGAGGTGAACTTCGCCATCACCGGTAAACTCAGCCTGACATCAGCTACCTGACAAGGCCGCTGAAACTGGCCCGGCGCTGCCAGTTGGCGCCGGGTGTCCTGTGCGGTCATTGCGGCCGTGTTCAGCTGGACATCAGCACCGGGATCCGTGCTTCTTGCAGCACGTGCTCGGAGGCATCGCCGAAGATCAGCCGGTGCAGCCTGGAATGGCCGTAGCCACCCATGATCAAGAGGTCGCATTGCTGGCTGGCCGCCTCCATCAGCAGGCGGAGACCGGCCGAGTGCTCGCCGTCCGGGATATCGCGCACCTCTGCCGTCACCCTGTGGCGGGACAGCATGCGCGCGATCTCGTGCCCTTCGGTGGAGATATCGGCGGAGGTGTGCGGGTGCTCCTCGATGGTGACGACCTCTGCAAAGGCGGCGGTTTGCAGGAACGGCAGCCCGTCTTGCAGGGCGCGGGCCGCTTCGCGGGAGGGTTTCCAGGCTGCCAGAATCCGGGTGCCGATGGGCTGGTCGCCCCAGTCATCCGGCAGCAGCAGCGGGCGGCCGCTGTTGGCAACTAGATCCTTCTGAAATCCTCTTTGGTCGAACCGTTCCCGCTCCGTGTCCGGGAACAGGGCCACGGTCAGATCGGAGCGGATGGCGGATTCCCGCAGCTTATCCGCGGCATCCGGTGAGCGGGCGGCCTGCGAACGCCATTCCGAAATGCAGCCGGCCTGATCCGCTGCGGCCTTGAACAGCTTTTCGATCTTGCGGTCTTCCTCTGTCACCCGGCTGCTGAAATCCCCGATGGTGATTTCGCCTGCAGCGATGGCAATGCCGGAGTAGGGTACAAAAGCCTCCCGCGTGTGCAGCCCGGTCAGATGGGCATCGAACCGCACGGCCAGGCCGCAGGCCGCGGGCAGCAGCCGTCTGGCGGCAAACTCCGATGTCAGGCAGGCCAGAATGGTCTTGTAGCTCATGGCATCTCCTCCCGGTGTGGCGGCCAGGGCGCGGTGTATGCGTGCCCGGGGCCGCCAGTGGCTTATAGCAGGATCAGCCGCCAGCTCCCTTGACCGCAGTCAAGGGCTGACGCACGGGGCAGGGGGCGTTTACCCCGGTTAATGCACCGGCGGAGGCGCTGGCCGAGGCTGGAAGGGTAGCGACTCACCCGGTTTCGGAGGAAACTGAAGGCGGCCCTTGGCGCATTCAGCCGGCAGGCGGCAAGACAGGAGCAGGCCGGGGGCGGTCCAGAAAGGATAGGCCCATGCTTGTACATGAGATCATGACCGTGCCCGCGCGCTTTGCGGCGCCGCAGGACAGTGTCGGCAGCGCGGTACAGCAGATGCAAAACCTTGGCATAGGGGTGCTGCCGGTGGTCGAGGAGGGCCGGGTGGTGGGCATTCTCACCGACCGGGATCTGGTGCTGGCGCTGGCTGGCCAAGACAGCGCGCTGGACGGGATGCCGGTTGCTGCCGTTATGAGCCCCGGGGCGGTCTGCTGCCGGGCCGAGGACACCGTCGAAGCAGCGGCGGCCCTGATGGGGGACCACCAGATCCGGCGGCTGCCGGTGCTGGATGAGGAGGGGCGGCTGGCGGGGCTGCTGTCGGTCACCGACATTGCCGTACATGCCTCGGAACAGCTGGCGGGTGAAGCGCTGGGGGAAATTGCCGAATACCGCTAGGCGCGGGGGCTTAGCCCAGAACCGGGGTGATCTCGGTTGCCAGCCGGTCAGGGTCGGTGCCTGCAACCTCTGCCAGGACGGAGAGATCATTGATCCGGATGTCCATGTGATCGGCGGTATCAACAAGCCCGTTTCTGACAAAGCGGCGCAGGGTGCGGCAGACATGCACCGCCGTCAGGCCGGTAAAGTCGCCGATGTGCTGCTGGGTCAGCGGCAGGTGGAACGCGCAATTCTCGGACAAGCCCAGCGGTTTCAGCCGCAGGCACAGTTCAATCAAAGCATAGGCGATACGGCTTTGGGCGCTGCCGCGGCCCAGGCGCAGCATGCGTTCGGACAGCCGGGTGCGTTCGGCGGCCTGGACAATTTCATTTGCCCGCGCCAGCCGCGGCGAGGCCGCCAGCATCGCGTGCCAGGCGGGCAGGGGGATGACGCAGACCAGAGCGTCCGTCACCGCCTCGATGCTGAGGCCGGCTGTTTTCCCGTCCGCGGAGGTTGGATCCGCTGCATCCCCCGGCAACAGGAAATCGATCAGCTGCACCTCGCCGTTCATTGAGGATTTCGAGGTCGCCAGCCAGCCGTCGATTACGATGATGATCTTGCCGCTGTCTTCGCCGTCCTGCAGCAGCAGCCGGTTGGCCGGCACGGTCTGGATGTTCTTGCGGAAGCTGTGCAGCGCGGGGTCGCTGCCGTCAAAATCCATGGCACCGATGCGCAGGCAGGTGACATCGGCGTTCCGGGGCGGGATCGGGCCTTCCTTGGTCACAGAAACGTTTCCTGTCGCAAATGCAGTACGGGTTCCGGTCCGGAGGCCGCTGCGCGCAGGCGGTGGGCTGCGGCGTGCTGGGGCGGGCCCGGTGTCACAGTGCAACAGCGACGTTACGCCCGCAAAGCGATTCTGTCGACGGGACGGGGCGGTCCTGGGGGCGAGGGCGCGGCGTCTGCGCCCCCGCGGGTCTCAGATGTGCAGCGCGTGCCCCAGCGCGCGCAGGCAGGCCTCCTGCAGGCCTTCCGACTGGGTCGGGTGGGCGTGGATGGTTGCGGCGATGTCTTCCAGGCAGGCGCCCATTTCGATGGCCAGCGAAAAGGCGGCCGACAGCTCTGAGACACCGGCGCCAACCGCCTGCAGCCCCAGCACCGCGCGGTCGGCGTCGCGCCAGACAACGCGGATGAAGCCATCCTCGCGCTCTGTCGTCATCGCCCGGCCATTGGCGGCAAAGGGGAACTCGGTGCTGCTGCTGCCCTCCACTTCGCCCGGCAGGGCGCCGCAGGTGACAATCTCGGGGTCGGTGAAGCAGACGGCGGGAATGGCGCGCTTGTCCCATTCCACGGCGTGGCCCGCGGCATGTTCGGCCACCATTTCACCCTGGGCCATGGCGCGGTGCGCCAGCATCGGCTCGCCGGTGACGTCGCCGATGGCGTAGATGCCGCGCATCGAGGTCTGGCAGGTCTTGTCGATGCGGATGAAGGGGCCGTTCAGGGTCAGCGCCAGCTCATCGATGCCGATGCCCTCGGTGCGGGGGCGGCGGCCGATGGTCACAAGGACCTTGCCGGCCTCGATCCCGCCCTGGCTGGAGGCCAGAACGCCGCCGACATAGCCTTCGGCGCGGGCGCCGGTCATCACCTTGACGCCCAGGGCCTCCAGCCGTTTGGCGACGGGCCGGGTCAGGGCCGCATCGTAAAGCGGCAGAATGCGGTCCTCGGCCTCGACCACGGTGACCTTGGTGCCGAGCTTGGCAAAGGCTGTGCCCAGCTCCAGCCCGATATAGCCCGCGCCAACGACGGCGAGGGTTTCCGGCACCGCCTGCAGCGACAGCGCCCCGGTCGAGGACAGGATATCGCCGCCGAAGGGCAGGGCGGGCAGTTCCACCGGCGCAGAGCCGGAGGCGATCACGATGCGCTCGGCGCGGATCTGGGTGGTTTCGTCACCGTTTTTCACCGCGACGGTCTTGCCGTCGAGGAAACGCGCGCGGCCTTCGACCACGCGCACGCCCGCCTTGCGCATCAGGCCGCTGACGCCGCCGGTCAGCCGCTTCACGATGCCGTCCTTCCAGACCATTGTCCGGCTCAGGTCGATCTCCGGCGTGCCTGCGGAAATGCCAAGCGGCCCATCGGCCGCGTGCGCCATCTTGTGGAACTCATCCGCGGCGTGGATCAGCGCCTTGGAGGGGATGCAACCCACGTTGAGGCAGGTGCCGCCGGGGTTGGCCTCGTCCACCACAATGGTGTCGACGCCCAGCTGGCCCGCGCGGATGGCGCAGACATAGCCGCCGGGGCCTGCGCCGATGATCAGCAATTTACATTTAAGGTCAGTCATTTAGCCCTCGACAAACAGCATGGCCGGAGTTTCCAGCAGGGATTTCAGTTTCTGCACGAACACCGCCGCGTCCCAGCCGTCGACCACCCGGTGATCGAAGGAGCAGGAGATGTTCATCATCTTGCGGGGGCGGAATTGCTGGCCGTCCCAGACCGGGCGGATCTGCATCTTGTTGACGCCGACGATGGCCACTTCGGGGTGGTTGATGATCGGAGTGGTGGCAATCGCGCCCAGCGGCCCCAGCGAAGTGATGGTGATGGTGCCGCCGGTCAGCTCCTCGCGCTTGATCGAGCCGTCGCGGGCGGCGTCGGCGAGTCGGGCAAGCTCGCCTGCGTTGTCCCACAGGCTGTTTGCCTCCGCATGGTGCAGCACCGGCACGTTGAGGCCCTGAGGCGTCTGGGTGGCGATGCCGATGTGGACGCCGCCGTGGCGGTAGATCACGCCGTCCTCATCATCAAAACGCGCGTTGAGGCCGGGCTGTTCACGCACCGCCTCGACGATGGCGCGCATCAGGAAGGGCAGGAGGGTCAGCTTGGGGCGGCTGCCCTCGTGCTTCTTGTTGAGCGCCGCGCGCAGATCCTCCAGCGCGCCCATCTCCACCTCTTCGACGATGGTGATATGCGGGATGTTGCGTTTGGACAGGGCCATCTTCTCGGCAATCTTGCGGCGCATGCCGATGACGCGCTGCTCCTCGACGCCGGTGTTGCGGCCGCGGGTGACGCTGCCCTGGCGGATGCCGCCGGATTCGATCCAGCTGTCCAGATCCTCATGGCTGATCCGCCCGCCCGGGCCCGTGCCGGGCACATGGCGCAGGTCGACGCCTTCGGAGCGCGCCCGCGCCCGCACGGACGGTGCGGCCAGCGGCTTGGCACCCTCGGGCCGGGGCAGGCGGTGGCCGGGTTTCTTGGCAGCAGCCGGGGCAGGGGCCTTTGCAGGCGCCGGTTGCGGTGCCTCCTCAGCCGCAGGCTGTGCCGCTTCCTCCGGGTCCGGCGTGGGCTGCGGCGCCGGGGCGGCGGGTTTGGCTGTGTCAGAGACAGAGGCAGAGGCAGAGCCGGGCGCCTCGTTGCCCTCTCCCTCGACCTCGATCCGGATCAGCACGGAGCCGATCGCCATCATCTGGCCGATCTCGCCGCCCAGCTCCAGTACCTTGCCGGAAACCGCTGAGGGCACCTCGACCGCGGCCTTGTCCGTCATCACCGCCGCCAGGATATCGTCCTCGCGCACAATATCGCCGGGCTTGACGTGCCATTCTGTCAGTTCCGCCTCGGCAATGCCTTCCCCGACATCGGGAAGGCGCATCGCAAACACACCCATCCGGTCAGCCCTCCATCACTTTTTTCAATGCCTCGCCGACGCGGGCAGGGCCGGGGAAATACTCCCACTCCTGCGCGTGCGGGTAGGGCGTGTCCCAGCCGGTGACGCGGATAATCGGCGCCTCCAGATGGTAAAAACAGCTCTCCTGCACCAGGCTCATCAGCTCGGCGCCGAAGCCCGACGTGCGGGTTGCCTCATGCACGATCACGCAGCGGCCGGTCTTTTCGACGGAGGCCTGGATCGTTTCCAGGTCCAGCGGCAGCAGGGTGCGCAGGTCGATCACCTCGGCGTCGATGCCAGAAGCCTCTGCCGCGGCTTCGGCCACATAGACCATGGTGCCATAGGCTAGAACGGTGACATCCGCGCCTTCGCGGGTGATGCTGGCCTTGCCCAGCGGCACGATCTCCGCACCCTCCGGCACCTCGCCCTTGGGGTGGTTCTTCCAGCTAGTGACCGGGCGGTCATGATAGCCGTCAAACGGCCCGTTGTAGAGCCGCTTTGGCTCCAGGAAGATCACCGGATCGGGATCCTTGACGGCGGCCAGCAGCAGCCCCTTGGCATCGCGCGGGTTGGAGGGCACCACCACCTTCAGCCCCGACACATGGGTAAACAGGGCTTCCGGGCTCTGGCTGTGGGTCTGGCCGCCGAAGATGCCGCCGCCGGTGGGCATGCGGACCACCAGCGGACAGGTGAAATCGGCGTTGGAGCGGTGCCGCAGCCGCGCTGCCTCAGACACGATCTGGTCATAGGCGGGATAGACGTAGTCGGCGAACTGGATCTCGATTACCGGCTTCAGCCCGTAGGCCGCCATGCCGATGGCGGTGCCGACGATGCCGGATTCGTTGATCGGCGCGTCAAAGCAGCGGGATTTGCCGTATTTCTGCTGCAGGCCTGCGGTGCAGCGGAACACGCCGCCGAAAAAACCCACATCCTCGCCGAAGACGACGACGCGGTCGTCTGCCGCCATGGCGACATCATGGGCCTCGCGGATGGCCTCGATCATGGTCATGCTGGCCATCTCAGTACCCCGCTTCCTGGCGCTGCCGGATCAGATGCGGCGGCATGGTTTCGTAAACGCCCTCGAACATGTCGCGCGGGCTGGGGGCCTTGCCGCCGCCCAATGTGCCGACGGCCTCAGCCTGTTTCTGGGTGGCGATGACGCCGTCCAGGATTTCCGCCTCGGCCTGTTTGTGGCGGTCCTCGCTCCACTCGCCGATGGTGATGAGGTGTTTCTTCAGCCGCTCGATCGGGTCGCCCAGGGGCCAGGCGGCGGCCTCGCGTTTGGAGCGGTAGGCGGAGGGGTCGTCGCTGGTGGAATGGCCGCCGGCGCGGTAGGTGACATGTTCGATCAGGGTGGGGCCATGCCCCTGGCGCGCCCTTTCACAGGCCCATTTCGCCACCGCGTGCACGGCCAGGTAATCGTTGCCGTCCACCCGGATCGAAGCGATGCCAAAGCCGTGGCCGCGGGCGGCAAAGGTGCCGACGCCGCCGCGGGCAATGCCCTGGAAGGTGGAAATGGCCCATTGGTTGTTGACTATGTTCAGGACCACCGGCGCGTCATAGGTCGAGGCAAAGACCATGGCGGAGTGAAAATCGCTCTCCGCCGTGGAGCCGTCGCCGATCCAGCCCGTGGCGATCTTGGTATCGCCCGAGATTGCCGAGGCCATGGCCCAGCCGACCGACTGCACGAACTGGGTGCCGAGGTTGCCGGAGATCGAGAAGAACCCGTGTTCCTTGGAGGAATACATGATCGGCAGCTGGCGCCCGTGCAGCGGGTCGTCGGCGTTGGAATAGATCTGGTTCATCATGGTCAGCATCGGATAACCACCCGCAATCAGCAGCCCGGCCTGACGGTAGGTCGGGAAGTTCATGTCGCCCGGGCGGAGGGCGCGGGAAAAGGCGCAGGACACGGCTTCTTCGCCCAGGTGCTGCATGTAAAAGCTGGTCTTGCCCTGGCGCTGCGCGTTCAGCATCCGCGCATCGAAGGCGCGCAGGGTCAGCATGTGGCGCAGGCCCTCGCGCAGCTCCTCCGGGCTGAGCGCGCCGGCCCAGTCGCCCACCGCCTCGCCGTCCTTGTTCAGCACGCGCACGATGGAAAACGCCATGTCGCGGATCGAGTCGGGATCCACATCCGTTGGCGGGCGTTTGACTGCCCCGGCGCGCGGAATTTCGAAGTCCGAGAAATCAGGCGTGCTGCCCGGCCTGCAGCCTGGTTCCGGCACATTCAGCGATAGCGGCGGGAAGTCATCACTCATGCGGTTTCCTTCTTGTCTGGGCGTGTTCAGGCGGCGCGCGGTTTGTTTTCAGGCGCGCAGCCTGTCTTTCCAGCTTAGCAAAACCGGTTGGTTGAAAAGCCTCAATTTTGGGGCCGGTGCGGTAAATTTTAGAGAAAAGGCAACGGATTGATGGAAATCTTGGTGGTTTCCGCTACGAATTCAAAAGGTGGAGAGGCTTGCCGCTCCGCGGGGCAGGGGGCGAAACAAGGCTGGAAGAAGTTTTTTAAGAAGCAGAATATTCATCTTGACCCAGCCGCCTGGAGGCACGTTAGGCTCTGGTCTCATTGAATTTCAAAGCCAGCAGAGGGCGAGGACGGCAAGAGCGATAGCTGACAGGAAGGCTTTGGGGCATCTGCCGTAATGCGTTGCGACCCGCCGCCAGTCCTTCAGCCCTGCGTGCATAATCTCAATGCGGTTGCGACGTTTGTAGGGTCGCTTGTCGTATCTGATGGCTCTCTTGCGCAGTTTCCGGCCGGGGATGCAGCACGTATCCCTTTGCCATTTTGCCCGGCCGGAAGAGATCGCGCGTAGCGTAAGACTGTTAGGCAAGACACTCAAAATCATCGTCATTGCCGCCGCGGTGTAAGCTGGTGTCTCAGAACTTGGGAAGAATGCCGCTGCTAACGCGCCTTGCTCTGCCATTGCAGGAAGGCATTGAACAGCTGCTGCTGTGTGCTGATGCCCAGTTTGGCATAGGCGTTCTTGCGGTGGGTCTTGACCGTCGGCAGGGCAATCCCGAGGGTCAGGCTGATCGACAGGCTGGAATGGCCCTTGAGGATCATCTGCACGATCTCCGCCTCCCGCGGGGAGAGGATGGTGCGGGCAAAGTCCTGCAGCGTCCGCTCTGGTTTGGCTGCGCTGAGATCCGGGGCCTGCCGGGACCAGAGCCGGGCGAATGCTGCCCCGAACAGCGGCAGGAAGGGGCGCAGCCGGTCCAGCAGATCATCGGGAAAACCGCCGTCTGCCGCAGGACGGGCAAAGCTGACTTCGCCCATGGCTCCGCCGGGCAGTTCTGTCAGCAGGGTGAGTTCCACCAGCCCTGCGGGCCAGCCGGGGGTGCGGTAGCCGATTTCCTCGGCGTCCTCGACCAGAATGCCCGGGGTCTCCGGCGCCGGGTTCCAATTGTCGGGTGCCAGGTCCGCCATCCTGTAAAGCCCCGGCTGCAGCCCCTCGAGCAGCGCGTTATAGACCGGGTTCAGCAAGTAGGTGCTGTTCACATAGAGCTGCACTGCGTCCTTGGCGGCGCCTTGCGGGTAGCTGTCATCCAGGTAGTGCGGGCGCTGGCCGGGGCGGTTCACAACACAAAAGGCAGCAGTGAAGGGCAAAAGCGGGCGGGCGGCGGCGATCAGCCCGGCCGCGCCGCGCTGGCCGCTGATGACGCTGGCCAGCGCGCTGTTCGCAGCTGCAATGTCAGTGCCTTGAAATTCCACATGATCCTCCCGGTTGATCCGCCATAGCACGCGGCAGGGGGGCGTGCATCATCCTTGGGGATGATGGCGGCGGGGCAGGCGCGCGCGCTACCCTTCGGGCAAAGAAGGAATATGCCGATGATGAAAACCCCGATTGTGTTGGATGCCGAAGCCGTGGCGCAGCTGCTGCCGCAGGTCGATGTGCTGCAGGAAATGCGCGCGCTTTTTGCAGACCTGGGCCTTGGTCAGGCGGTGCAGCCTGCACAGACATTGACGCTGTTTCCGGAAGGGCAGGGGGATTTCATCACCTATCTGGGGGCGGCTGCCGGGGCAGGCACCTTTGGCGCCAAGCTGTCGCCTTATCTGCCGCGCGCGGGCGGGCCGGTTATCACCGCCTGGACCGTGCTGATGTCGATGGAGACGGGCCAGCCGCTGATGCTGTGCGACTCCGGCCGCTTGACCACCGAACGCACCGCGGCCACCACGGCGCTGGCGGTGGATCTGCTGGCAGGCGAGGGGGCTGCGCGGGTGGCCGTGATCGGCTCCGGCGCGGTGGCGCAGGCGCATTGGCGGCATGTGCAGGGTCTGCGCGATTGGCAGGAGGTGCGGGTCTATTCGCCCGGCCTGGGTGCGGATGCGGGCAAGCAGGCCGCGTGGCGCGGGATCTGCCCGGAGGCAGAGTTTGCCGCCAGTGCGGAAGAGGCCGCGCGGGGGGCGGATGTGGTGATGCTCTGCACCTCTTCGGGGACACCGGTTCTGGATGCAGCCGTGGTGGCGCCCGGCGCGCTGGTCACCTCGATCAGCACCAATGCGGCAGAGGCGCATGAGATTGCGCCTGCCTTCCTGGCCTCGGCGCAGGTCTATTGCGACTACCGCGAGACCACGCCGGCAAGCGCCGGGGAGATGGTGCTGGCCGCGCGGGATCATGGCTGGAGCGCGGATCAGCTTCGGGGTGATCTCGCGGGGCTTGCTGCCGGAACCTGCGAAGGGCCTGAAGTCGGCCGGTTGGTATTCTTCCGCTCCATCGGGCTGGGGCTGGAGGATATCGCCGTGGCCAACGCTATCTACCGCGCCGCCAGCGCTTGAGAGACAGGAGAGAGACATGCATATCGAACCTTTCGGTGTCGAAATCTGGATGAACGAGTGGGAGACCAAATGCGAATGGAACCTCGCCGAGACTTGTGTTGAAAGCCTGACCATCGAGGAGCTGCTGCAGCTGGCCGGGAAAAACTCTGCCGATCTGTCAGAGCTTCTGGGCATGAAGATGACTTATGGCGCGATCGATGGCTCGGACCGGCTGCGCAGTGCCATTGCGGCTCTGTATCAGGGACAAGGCCCGGAAAATGTGATCGTCACCCATGGCACCATCGGCGCCAACATGCTGGTGCACAAAGCGCTGGTCGAGCGTGGCGACCGCGTGGTGGCGGTGGTGCCAACCTATCAGCAGCATTACTCGATCCCGGCCAGCATTGGTGCGGATGTGCATCAGCTGCGCCTGCGGGAGGAGAACGGGTTTCTGCCTGACTTGGACGAGCTGCGGGCACAGGTGACGCCGGGGACGAAGCTGATTGCCATCAACAATCCCAACAACCCGACCGGCGCGCTGATGGACCGGGCGATGCTGGAGGAGATCGCCGCCATTGCCCGCGAGGCGGGTGCCTGGATCCTGTGCGACGAGGTTTACCGCGGCACCGATCAGGAAGGGGACGGGATGACTGCCTCGATCGCGGATATCTATGAAAAGGGGATTTCCACCGCCGGCATGTCCAAGGCCTATTCACTGGCCGGGTTGCGGCTGGGCTGGATCGCCGGGCCGAGGGAGGTGATTGAGGCGGTGGCCATTCACCGCGATTACGACACCATCTCGGTGGGCATGATCGACGATCACTTTGCCGCGCTGGCGCTGGAAAACCGCGAACAGGTGCTGGCGCGCAGCCAGCGGATCACCCGCGGCAATCTGGAGATCCTGTCCGACTGGGTGGATCAGGAGCCGAAGATCTCCTGGGTGAAGCCGCGCTCGGGTACCACCGCGCTGCTGAGGTTCGATCTTCCGATGACTTCGCGGGAGTTCTGCGTGGCACTGCTGAAGGAGACAGGGGTGATGTTCACGCCGGGTTCGGCCCTGGGCATGGAGGGCTATGTGCGCATCGGCTATGCCAATGGGCCGGAAGTCCTGAAGCAGGGGCTGGGCCTTGTGTCCGGCTTTTTGGCAGCACAGTGGTAGTCAAGAGGATGCGCGGCGGCTGAACGCCGCCGGCCCGCTGTCTGTTTGAGGCAGTGTATTATTGCGTTGCTTGGCGCAAACAAGGCTCTGAGCCTTCATCTCAAGATCCTCATTGGCCTTGCCAGGCTTCTGTGAAGCCTGCTTTCCTAGCCTGTTCTGGGGTTCGGGCAAGCCAAACGCCACTGAGACAGATTGCCAGGGGATTTGATCTGCCAGATCATAGGAGGCGCTGCCGTCACGACGTTCACCAGGCGCCAATCGCGTGGTCCGGGACCACATGTCCGCTGGGAAGGCCGCTGGCGGAATGCCGCGTCAGAAGCCCCTCAGCGCCTTCAGCGCGGTGAGGTCCAGCCTGGCCCGGAACGGAACCGGGGCTTGATGGGCAAGATCGGGTCCTTCCAGATATTCGCAGAACTTGCAGACGGGAAGCCTGCACATGTCTGCTGCAGGCACATGTCACACATTGCAAACTTCGGACAGCCTCCAAGCAGCCCGCTTCAGGGAAGTCGCCAGCGTGTTTTCTCCATGCCAAATGTTCTGGCAGCCCGCTCAAAAATGCGGCGCAACCACGTTGTCTGAAAATCAGCCCGGCTCCGCGGTCTTTACAGCCCTCCGGCATTCTCATCACGCTCTGCCGCATGCCCGATGCCCTGTCCATTGTTGTCGTCGAAGCCGACCGCGAACGCGCCTTCCTGATTGTAGAGGGGCTGCGGGTTGCCGGGGAATTCGACATTGAGGTCATTTCGAGCCCTTCGGGCCTGGCCCGTCAGATTCAGATGCGTGACCCGGATGTCGTGCTGATAGATATTGCAGATCCCTCGCGAGACGCGCTCGAGGAACTGACGCTGGCCTCCGGCCCCAAGGACCGGCCAGTGGCGATTTTCGCCGACCGCAGCGCGGACGGGCTGTCTGCTGCTGCGGTGGAGGCGGGGGTTTCGGCCTATGTGGTTGACGGTTTGCAGCCCGCCCGGCTGAAACCGGTTCTGGATGCTGCAATTGCCCGCTTCCGGCTGTTTCAGCGGATGCGCACGGAGCTTGCCGAGACCAAGCGGGCGCTGGAAGAGCGCAAGGTGATCGACCGCGCCAAGGGGATGGTAATGAAAGCCCGGGGCGTTGGCGAGGATGAAGCCTATGCGCTGCTGCGCAAGGCGGCGATGGATCAGAACAAGCGTGTGGCCGAGGTGGCGCAGGCGCTGGTCACGGCGGCGGGGCTGCTGGCATGAGCGTGACGCGGATCCCCGCCGGTTATGTCCCGCTGACCGATGCGGCGCCGCTGATTGCGGCGCAGGAAATGGGGTTTGCCGCCGAAGAGAAACTTGCGCTGGACCTGCACCGCGCGCCCTCCTGGTCGTCGCTGCGGGACATGCTGGCCTTTGGACAGGTGGACGCGGCCCAGATGCTGGCGCCGGTGCCGGTTGCGGCGGCGCTTGGCCTGGGCGGCGCCAGCGCGCCTTTGTCGGTGCTGTCGGTGCTGTCCGTCAACGGCACGGTGATCGGGGTCAGCAGCAGCCTGGCCCGCAGACTGGCTGATACTGGGCATGGGTTTTCCTTTGACGATGCCCTGTCTGCTGGACAGGCGCTGATCGTTGCGGGCGGCCCGGAGTTGCGGATCGGCGTCCCGTTTCCATTTTCCATGCACGCTGAACTGCTGAACTATTGGCTGAAGGGGCTGGGGGCGGACACGCCCCCGGACATCGGCATCCGCACGGTGCCGCCGCCGCAGATGGTGGAGGCCATCCGCCGCGGCGAAATCGACGCTTTCTGCGTTGGCGAGCCCTGGGGGTCGATGGCGGTGGAGCAGGGGGCCGGCGCGCTGCTGCTGCCGGGCCGGGCGATCTGGTCTTTTGCTCCGGAGAAGGTGCTGGCCGTGCGCAGTGCCTGGGCAGACGCGGAGCCCGGCCTGGCCAACCGCCTGATCCGGGCGCTGTGGCGGGCAGGGCGCTGGCTGGCCGATCCGGCCTCGCGCGGGCTGGCGGCGGAAATCCTGTCCGCGCGGCGATACCTGGATCTGCCCGCTGAAATCATCGAGCGCGCGCTGTCTGGGACGTTCACGGTGACGCCGCAGGGGCTGCAGCGCGAAGCGCCCGGTTTTATCGGTTTTCACGAGGGTGCGGCGGGGTTTCCCTGGCGCACCCAGGCACAGTGGATTGCCCTGCAACTGGCCCAGCGGAACGGATTGGACCAGCAGACGGCGCTGGAAACCGCGGGAGCCGTTTTCCGCAGCGATCTGTACCGTGCCGCCCTGCGGGGCACTGGCGCGGAATTGCCGGGCGCCGCCTCGAAACCGGAGGGCGATTTTGACGCGCCGCGGACGGCTGGCAGAGAATCGGAACCTGCCGGCCTGCTGCAGAACCGGTTTTTTGATGGCCGCGTTTTTGATCCCCTGATCGCGGACTGATGAAAATACAGGCAGCTTGCCGCGCCGCAGCGCTGCAACGCAGAATTTCTTGCTGCGAGAGCAAAGAAACCTTTGGCGCAGGCCGGGCCTTGCGGCAATCTGAGGTCAGGCAGGCAACGGAGCCTGACTGAGAATTTTCCCGAAGACCGGGGTTCACTGAGCAAAGCCGCTCGACCCACCGCCACTCCTTCCGGCGGTGCGTGTCAGCGGCTTTTTCTGTTCCGGCGCCTGCCGCCGGACGCAGCTAGGAAAAGGAACCAACCCGATGAAGACACTCATCATGGCGCTTGCGGCCTCAACTGCACTGACCGGACCGGCTTTGGCCGCCACCCTGGATTTGGAAAAGGACGTGCTGACCTTCGGCTTCATCAAGCTGACCGATATGGCGCCGCTGGCGGTGGCCTATGAACAGGGCTTCTTTGATGACGAGGGGCTGTTTGTCACGCTGGAAGCGCAGGCGAACTGGAAGGTTCTGCTGGATGGCGTAATCAGCGGCACGCTGGACGGCGCCCATATGCTGGCAGGCCAGCCGCTGGCCGCGACCATCGGCTATGGCACCGAGGCGCATATCGTCACGCCGTTTTCCATGGACCTGAACGGCAACGGCATCACGCTGTCCAACGAAGTGTGGGAGATGATGAAGCCGAACCTGCCCACGGACGCAGACGGCAGGATCGCGCATCCGGTCTCCGCCTCCTACCTGAAGCCGGTGATTGAGGATTTCAACGCCAAGGGCAAGCCGTTCAACATGGGCATGGTGTTCCCGGTTTCCACCCATAATTATGAGCTGCGCTATTGGCTGGCGGCGGGCGGCATCAACCCCGGCTATTACTCGCCCGAGAACGTGACCGGGCAGATCGGGGCAGAGGCGTTCCTGTCGGTGACCCCGCCGCCGCAGATGCCCGCGACGCTGGAGGCCGGCACGATCTCCGGCTACTGCGTTGGCGAGCCGTGGAACCAGCAGGCGGTGTTCAAGGGCATTGGGGTGCCGGTGATCACCGATTACGAGCTGTGGAAGAACAACCCGGAAAAGGCGTTCGGCATCACCGCGGAATTTGCCGAGGAAAACCCGAACACCATGCTGGCGGTGGTCAAGGCGCTGATCCGCGCGGCCCAGTGGCTGGATGAAAACGAAAACGCCAACCGCCCGGAAGCGGTGGAGATCCTGTCGCGCCCCGAGTACGTCGGCGCCGATTACGAGGTGATTGCCAATTCGATGACCGGTACCTTTGAATACGAGAAGGGCGACAAGCGCGACGTCCCGGATTTCAACGTGTTCTTCCGCTACAACGCCACCTACCCGTTTTATTCGGACGCGGTCTGGTACCTGACCCAGATGCGCCGCTGGGGGCAGATTGCCGAACCCAAGCCGGACAGCTGGTATGACGAGGTTGCCCGCTCTGTCTACAAGCCGGAGATCTATCTGGAAGCCGCGAAAATGCTGGTGGATGAAGGGCTTGCCAGCCCGGAGGATTTCCCCTGGGACAGTGACGGCTACAAGGCCCCGACGCCCGCAGAGGACATCATCGACGGCATTCCCTTCGATGGCAAAACACCCAACGCCTATATCGACAGCCTGCCGCTCGGACTGAAGTCCGGCCAGACCGTCGTTGGCAGCGCCATTCAGGGCTGACCCCGGACAGGAGGGCAGGGGGGCGGTGCGCCCGCAAGAGCGGGCGGCCTTCCCCTCCCTCAGCATTTCCCAGAGGACGACACCATGACGATCGCCGACCCCGACACTCTGAACCCCGCCAGTGAACAAAAGGAGGCCCGCCGCGCCCGGCTGTTCACCCGCATCAGCAAGATGGACGCCTGGTTCCAGGTTTTTGGCCTGGCCTGGGTGACGCCGGTGCTGAAAGCCGCCTCCGGGGACAATCCCAGGGCGCAGATCAGGGAAATCTGGCGCTTGCTGGCGGTTCCCGTCATCGCCATTGCCGCCTTCCTGATGCTGTGGGCCGTGCTGGCGCCCAAGGTGCAGACCTCGCTGGGCGCCATCCCCGGGCCCGCTGCTGTGTGGAGCGAAGCGGTGAACCTGCATCAGGATGCGCAGGCCAAGGCCGCCAAGGAGCGCGCCCATTACGAGAAGGTGGAGGCCCGCAACCAGCGCTTCATCGACCGCGGCCAGCCGGAGCGGGTGAAAGACATCCCCTTTACCGGCGCGCCGTCTTATTACCGGCAGATCGGGACCTCGATCCTGACCGTTTTCTTCGGGTTCCTGATTGCTGCCGCCGTGGCGATCCCGCTGGGCATCCTGGCCGGGCTTTCACCGGCTGCAAACGCGGCCATCAATCCGCTGGTGCAGATTTTCAAACCGGTGTCGCCGCTGGCCTGGCTGCCGATCGTGACCATGGTGGTTTCGGCGCTTTATGCCAGCAACGACGGGCTGTTCTCCAAGTCATTCCTCGTTTCCGCAGTCACCGTGACCCTGTGCTCGCTGTGGCCGACGCTGATCAATACCGCGCTGGGGGTGGCCTCCATCGACAAGGACCTGGTGAATGTCTCCAAGGTCCTGAAAATGAACACCTGGACCAAGATCACCAAGCTGGTGCTGCCCTCGGCACTGCCGCTGATCTTCACCGGGCTGCGGCTGTCGCTGGGGGTCGGCTGGATGGTGCTGATCGCGGCGGAGATGCTGGCGCAGAACCCGGGCCTTGGCAAATTCGTCTGGGACGAATTCCAGAACGGCTCCAGCCAGTCGCTGGCCCGGATCATTGTTGCGGTGCTGACCATCGGTATCATCGGCTTCCTCTTGGACCGGGTGATGTACGCGCTGCAGTCGCTCTTTACCTTCACGAACAACCGGTGAGCCGTCATGAGCATTCTTGAGTTCAAAAACGTCTCCAAGAGCTTTGGCGAGGGCAACAGCCGCACCGACGTTCTGAACAACATCAGCCTGCAGGTGCAGGAGGGCGAGTTTCTTGTGCTCTTGGGCTTTTCCGGCACCGGCAAGACAACCCTAATCAACCTGATGGCCGGGCTGGAGAGACCGGCGGAGGGGTCGGTCAAGTACCGGGGCAGGGAGGTCACCGGCCCCGGTCCCGAGCGCGGGGTGATCTTCCAGAGCTATTCGCTGATGCCGTGGCTGACGGTGAACGGCAATGTTGCGCTTGCGGTTGACACGGTCTTTCCCGGCCTCCCGAAGGCGGAGAAACAGGCGAAAGTGGACCATTATGTGGAAATGGTCGGCCTCAGCCACGCTGCGCACCGCCGCCCGGCGGAGCTGTCGGGGGGCATGCGCCAGCGGGTCAACGTGGCGCGGGCGCTGGCGATGGATCCGGAGATGCTCTTGCTGGATGAGCCGCTGTCGGCGCTGGACGCGCTGACCCGCGCCAATCTGGCGGATGAGATCGAGGCGATCTGGGAGGCGGACAAGAAGACCTGCGTGCTGATCACCAACGACGTGGATGAGGCCATTCTGCTGGCCGACCGCATCCTCGCCCTGAACCCGGACGGCAGCCTGGGGGAGGCGTTCACCGTCGCCATTCCCCGCCCGCGCGACCGCTCCGCGATGAACACGGACGAGAGCTTCAAGCGCCTGCGGGCGTCGGTCACCTCCCGCTTGATGGATGTGGGCATCCAAGCGAGGGCCGAAGGCACGAAGACCCTGCCGGACGTGACCCCGATCCACGGGCTGCCGGCGGCTGTGGCGGAGGCTGCAAAGTCGATCACCGAGGAGCGGTTTCTGGATTTCTCGCAGCTGCACAAGATCTACCCGACGCCCAAGGGGCCGCTGACGGTGGTCGAGGATTTCAACCTCAAGATCAGCAAGGGCGAGTTCATCTCGCTGATCGGCCATTCCGGCTGCGGCAAATCCACGGTGCTGACGATGGCCGCCGGGCTGAACCCGATCTCCAAGGGGGCGATCAAGCTGGACCGCCGCCATGTCGAGGGTGCCGACCCGGAGCGTGCTGTGGTGTTCCAGTCGCCCAATCTGTTCCCCTGGCTGACCGCGCGGGAGAACTGCGCCATTGGCGTCGACAAGGTCTATCCCAAGGCGACGCAGGCCGAACGGCAGGACGTGGTGGAATACTACCTGGAGCGCGTCGGCCTGGCGGATGCGATGGACAAGCCCGCACATGCGATGTCGAACGGCATGCAGCAGCGGGTCGGCATCGCCCGCGCCTTTGCGCTCTCCCCGAAACTCCTGCTGCTGGATGAACCCTTCGGGATGCTCGACAGCCTGACCCGCTGGGAGCTGCAAGAGGTGCTGATGGAGGTCTGGTCCCGCACCAGAGTGACCGCCATCTGCGTCACCCATGATGTCGATGAGGCGATCCTGCTGGCCGACCGGGTAGTGATGATGACCAACGGGCCCCAGGCCACCATCGGCAAGATCACCGACGTGGACCTGCCGCGCCCGCGCACCCGCAAGGCGCTGCTGGAGCACCCGGATTACTACACCTACCGGCAGGAGGTGCTCGATTTCCTGGAGGAATACGAGCACGGGGCGAAACCCGCTCCCAAACCAGCCGCAAAACAGATCGCAGCGGAGTAAGACCATGACCCAGAAACTCGTCATCATCGGGGCCGGCATGGCCTCTGGCCGGGTGATTGAGCATCTGCTTGATGCCGATCCCGGCGCCTATGACATCACCCTGTTCAACGCCGAGCCGCGCGGCAATTACAACCGCATCATGCTGAGCCCGGTGCTGTCGGGCGAGAAGACCTATGAGGAGATCGTCACCCATTCGGACGCGTGGTACGCGGAGCGCGGCATCACCTGCCGGTTCGGCGAGCATGTGGTGAAGATCGACCGCGAGATGAAAGTGGTCGAGGGTGAGAACGGCCATGTGCCTTACGACAAGCTGGTAATCGCCACCGGCTCCGCCCCCTTCATCATCCCGGTGCCGGGCCACGACTTGCCTGGGGTGATTTCTTACCGCGATCTGGATGACACCAACGCGATGATCGAGGCCGCCACCAAGGGCGGCAAGGCGGTGGTGATCGGCGGCGGCCTCCTCGGGCTGGAGGCCGCGGCGGGGCTCAAGGAGCGCGGCATGGATGTGTCCGTGCTGCACCTGATGGGCCACCTGATGGAGCGCCAGCTGGATGAGGCCGCAGGGTATCAGCTGCGCAAGGATCTGGAGGCGCGCGGCATCACCGTGAAAACCCAGGCCTCGACCAAGGCGATTTTGGGCGAGGACCGCGCCCAGGCGGTGCTCTTGGAAAGCGGTGAGACGCTGGGGGCGGATCTGGTGGTGATGGCAGTGGGCATCCGCCCGGAAACCCGGCTTGCCACGGACGCGCATCTGGATGTGGCGCGCGGTATCGAGGTGAACGCGCAGATGCAGACTTCCGACCCGGATGTCTATGCGGTGGGGGAATGCGTGGAATTCGGCGGCCATCTGTTTGGCCTGGTGGCGCCGCTCTATGACCAGGCCAAGGTGCTGGCGGACAGCCTGCTGGACCAGCCCAACGCCTTTGCGGTCAAGGAACTGGCGACCAAGCTCAAGGTTACTGGCTGCGACCTGTTCAGCGCCGGGGATTTCGCCGAGGATGAGGGGCGCGAGGACATTGTTTTCCGCGACCCGGCCCGCGGCATTTACAAGCGGCTGGTCATCGAAGACGACCGGCTGATCGGCGCGGTGATGTACGGTGACACCGCAGACGGCAGCTGGTTCTTCGGGCTGATCAAGGACGGCACCGACATCGACGAGATGCGTGAGACGCTTATCTTTGGCCCGGCCTTTCAGGGGGGCGCCTCCGCGGACCCTCTGTCAGCCGTTGCAGCCTTGCCGCCTGAGGCGGAGATCTGCGGCTGCAACGGCGTCTGCAAGGGACAGATCACCAGCGCCATCGAAGGCGGCGCAACCGACCTTGGCGCGATCCGCGCCACGACCAAGGCCAGCGCCTCCTGCGGCACCTGCACCGGGCTGGTGGAACAGCTGCTGGCGGTGACGCTGGGCGATGGCTATACCGCCCCGCAGGCGCAGCCAGTCTGCGGCTGCACCCATCACACCCACGAGGACGTGCGCCGCCTGATCAAGTCGCAGGAACTGAAAAGCCAGGCCGCGGTCTGGCAGGAACTGGGCTGGACCACCCCCAACGGCTGCCATGTCTGCCGCCCGGCGGTGAACTACTACCTGCTGGCGGACTGGCCGCTGGAATACTGCGACGATCCGCAAAGCCGTTTCGTCAACGAGCGCAAGCACGCCAACATCCAGAAGGACGGCACGTTCTCCGTGGTGCCGCGGATGTGGGGCGGCATCACCACCCCGGACGAACTGCGTGCGATTGCCGATGCCGCTGACAAATATGATGTGCCGAAGGTCAAGGTGACTGGCGGCCAGCGTATCGACCTGCTGGGGGTCAGGGGCGAGGACCTGCCCGCGATCTGGTCCGACCTGAACCGCGCCGGGCTGGTGTCGGGCCATGCCTATTCCAAGGGGCTGCGCACGGTAAAAACCTGTGTCGGCACCGACCATTGCCGGTTCGGCACTCAGGACTCGACCGGGCTGGGCATCAAGCTGGAGAAACACCTGTGGGGGTCCTGGACGCCGCACAAGCTGAAGCTGGCGGTCTCCGGCTGTCCGCGCAACTGCGCCGAGGCGACCTGCAAGGACATCGGCGTGGTCTGCGTCGACAGCGGCTATGAAATCCACGTCGGCGGCGCCGCGGGGATGGAGATCAAGGGGACCGAGCTGCTGTGCAAGGTGGCGAGTGAGGACGAGGCGATCGAAGTGATCTCGGCGATGACCCAGATCTACCGCGAGAACGCCCGGTATCTGGACCGGATCTACAAATGGCTGGCCAGGGTCGGGCTTGATTGGGTCAAGGTGCAGATCGTGGACGACGTGGAGAACCGCAGGGCGCTGGCGGAGCGGTTTCAGCTGTCGCAATCCGTCTACCGCAAGGACCCTTGGGCGGAGCACGCGCAGGACAGCGCCACCCGGGCGCGATACGCGCCGCTTGCCAATCTCACCCTGGAGGCTGCGGAATGAACTGGATCGACATCGGCCATATCGACGACATCCCGCCGCATGGCGCGCGGGTGGTGAAAACCCCGGTGGGCTGCGTTGCCTTGTTCCGCACCGGCGCGGCAGAGGTCTTTGCCGCCGACGACCGTTGCCCGCACAAGGGCGGGCCGCTGTCCGAGGGGATCGTGCATGGCCAGAGCGTCACCTGCCCGCTGCACAACTGGGTGTTTGATCTGAACACCGGTGCAGCGCAGGGGGCGGATGAGGGGCGGATCGGCACCTATCCGGTGCGGGTGGACAGTGGCCGCCTGCTGATTGACGGTGATGCTATTGGAAAGCGGAGCGCGGCGTGATGCCGGGGGCCGCCTGCCAGGAAGTCCGCTCCACCTGTCCCTATTGCGGCACCGGCTGCGGCGTGCTGCTGCGCCCGGACGGGCAGGGCGGGCTGGCGGTGCGCGGTGATCCGGACCATCCGGCCAACCGCGGGCAGCTCTGCTCCAAGGGGCTGGCGCTGGGGGAAACCCTGGGGCTGGAGGGCCGCCTGCTGGCGCCGCGGGTGCACGGGCAGGAAACCGATTGGGACAGCGCCCTGGACCTGGTGGCCGCCAGTTTCCGGCAGGCGGTGGAGCAGCACGGCCCGGACAGCGTCGGTTTCTACCTGTCGGGCCAGATGCTGACCGAGGATTACTATGTCGCCAACAAGCTGATGAAGGGCTTTCTCGGCTCCGCCAATATCGACACCAACTCGCGCCTGTGCATGGCCTCCACCGTTGCGGGCCACAAACGCGCCTTTGGCACCGACACGGTGCCCGGCACCTATGAGGATCTGGACGAGGCGGATCTGATTGTGCTGGTGGGTTCCAACCTGGCCTGGTGCCACCCGGTTCTGTATCAGCGAATTCTGGCGGCGCGCGGAAGCCGCGGCACCAGGCTGGTGGTGATCGACCCGCGCCGCACCGCCAGTTGCGACCAGGCGGACATGCACCTGAAACTGCGGGCAGGCAGCGACGTGGCGCTGTTCAACCACCTGCTGGCGGCGCTCCGCGCAGGCGGCGCGCTGGATGCGGACTATCTACGGCATGTGAATGGACTGGGCGCGGCGCTGGACGCCGCCGCCGCGGAGGATGCCTCTGTGACCGGGTTGTCCGAGGGAGAAATCAAGGCTTTCTGCGATCTGTGGATTCGCACCGAGAAGGTGGTGACGATCTTTAGCCAGGGGGTGAACCAGTCCACCTCCGGCGCGGACAAGGTGAATGCGATCCTGAATTGCCATCTGGCCGCGGGGCGCATCGGCAAGCCCGGCTGCGGGCCGTTTTCCGTCACCGGCCAGCCCAATGCCATGGGCGGGCGCGAGGTGGGCGGGCTGTCCAATATGCTGGCCTGCCACATGGATCTGGACAACAGCCGCCACCGCGATGCGGTGCAGGCGTTCTGGGACGCGCCCGCGATGCCTGACCGCGCGGGCCTGAAGGCGGTCGACCTGTTCTGCGCTGCAGGCGACGGGCGGCTCAAGGCGCTGTGGATCATCCACACCAACCCCGCCGTCACCATGCCGGAGGCCGATGCCGTCTCCGCCGCGATAAAGGCCTGCGATTTCACCGTGGTCAGCGACATTACCGCCGCAACCGACACCGCCCGTCTGGCGGATGTGCTACTGCCCGCTGCCGCCTGGGCGGAAAAGGACGGCACCGTCACCAATTCGGACCGCACCATCAGCCGCCAGCGCGCCGCCCTGCCGCCGCCGGGTGAGGCCCGCGCCGATTGGGACATTCTGGCCGGTGCGGGCCGGCGCATGGGCTGGGGCGCGGCGTTTGATTACCAGTCTCCGGCGCAGGTCTTCCGCGAACATGCGGCCTTGTCCGGGCTGGCAGGCGGCTTCGGGCTGGACTTCGATATCTCCGGCCTCAGCTCCCTGTCCGATGCTGGCTATGACGGGCTGGCCCCGGTGCGCTGGCCGGTCAACCGCGACAGGCAGGGCGGGCGGTTCTTTGCGGACGGGCGGTTCTTTCACCCCGACGGCAAGGCCCGGATGCTGGCGGTCCGGCACAGGCCCCCGGCGGCCGCCCCGGACCGCCAGTACCCGTTCCGCCTGAACACCGGCCGCATCCGCGACCAGTGGCACACGATGACCCGCACCGGCATGGCGCCGCGCCTGTCCGGACATCTGGCCGAGCCTTTCGCCGATATCCACCCGGAGGACGCCCGGCGGCTGGGCGTGCAGCCCGCCGACCTGCTGCAGCTCAGCAGCCCGCACGGGCAGGCCATCCTGCGCGCCCGGATCACTGCGGATGTGCAGCCCGGCGACCTGTTTGTGCCGATCCACTGGACTGGAGAAACCGCCTCTTCTGCGCGCATCGATACCCTTGTCGCCGCCGCTGTTGATCCGGTTTCGGGCCAGCCCGAAAGCAAAGCTGCCGTTGTTGCGGCGGAACGCTGGCAGCCCGCCTGGTACGGCTTTGCCGTATCCTGCAGTCCAATGACCCCCCAGGCAGAATACTGGGCCGCGGCACGCACCGGATCCGGATACCGGGCGGAACTAGCGGGGCTGGCTCCGCTTGTGGATCTTGAAGCCGCGGCGCGGGTTCTCTTTGCCCTGCCTGAAACCGAAGTGCAGGTGATCACGGACCGCCACAAAGGTATCGCCAGGCTAGCCTTGTTTCAGGACGGCAGGGTCATGGCCGCGCTGTTCACTGCGCCGGAACCGGTGGCGGTCAGCCGGGACTACCTGGCGGGTCAGCCGGGCAGCTGCACGGCAGAGGTGCTGACCGGTGTTCCGGCGGCGGGGCGGCCTGATCCCGGGCCTGTGGTCTGCGCCTGTTTCGGCGTCGGTGCCAACACCATCTTGCAGGCCATCGAAAGCGGCGGGCTGTTGAGCGTGGACGAGGTCGGCGCTGCCTTGCACGCAGGCACAAATTGCGGCTCCTGCCGCCCTGACATTGCAGACCTGCTGGCACGGCGCCCGTTCAGGCAGGCCGCGGAATAGGAGGGTTTCAGATGCCGGTTCCTCCAGCAAAGGTGCCCGCGATCTGCTCACTCTGCGCGCTGTGCAAGGGCTGCAGCAGGCTGATACGGTTTTCGATCGCCTTGTCGAGAAAGAGGTTCTGAGCCTTGCTCGGCCTGCAGCCAAACGGGTCTTTGCCGGGAAACACGTCGGGGCCCACAGCTGGCCGCAGGACAGGATCAACGCGGCCGTTGTGGGGGAGGCCTTGAAGGGCCGCCGGGTCGTGCGCCTGAAATCGGGAGATCCCAGTATCTTCGGGTGTGCTGCGGAAGAACTGGCCGCCGCGCTTGCAGCAGACATCGATGCGGAGATCGTTCCCGGGATCACCACTGCCTGCGCCGCCGCTGCGCAATCCGGTACGCCACTGACCGAACGCGGCCTGTCTGACACGCTTGTGCTGACCACTGCCAGATGCAAAGCCGGCGACTCTCTGCCCGATTGCGTCCGGCATGAAATGCCGGGAACCACAATTGCCTATTACATGTCGGTGGAGCAGGCACCGCGGGTGCGCGACGGTCTGCTCGGCCAAGGCTTGTCAGCCTCCACTCCGGTCACGATAGCTGCGGATGTTTCCAAGCCAAGTGCACGGACCGTCTCTTGTGGCCTCAGCGTGCTTCCGGACACCCTGAAACTTCATGAAATCTCCGGTTGTGCAGCAATTATCATCACATTTCCAAAACTCGGGTCCGGGCAGGTTTCTCTCCCAAAAACTAAGTCTTGCCGGCAAATAGCACGGCCTTAGGCGGACTGCCGGAACGCGCGAAATTCCTTCTGCCATGCGGCGCGAGTTTTTGAGCATTGCAGAAGATCAGGCTCTGGTCTCATTGAATTTCAACGCCAGCAGATGACGAGGGCGGTAAGAGATATAGCTGACAGGAAGACTTTTGAGCATTGCTGTACCGTGTGGCGGCCCGCCGCCAGTCCTTCTGCCTGCCGAACATAATCTCAATGCGGTTGCGCCGCTTATATCGGCGTTTGTCGTATCTGATGGCTTTCTTGCGCTGCTGTCGGCCGTGGATACGGGCACGTATCATTTTGTCTTTAAACATTTTATAACCTACATCTTGGGCGTCCGTCATCCAGAAATGATCAGACACACACCATTCGTTTTTCAACCGTGAATCATGCCGCCAATCGGATATCAACGGGTCCTGAGCCTTATAGGTGACGCAGTTTGGGGTAGCGCGTACCCGGGCAAAAATGAATTCCAATAATCATACTTATGTTAAATAATTTAACCGAGCAAATTACCTGATGCGGACCAGTCAGTCCGTCCCTTCAGCCAGACTTTGCACCGACTGAAGGTATGTGATGACGTTGCCCAGGGAGCGGGATACCATCATAGGCTGACCGCTTGGCAGGGCCAAAGTCACAAATTGATCCTCATCCAGGGTCGGGCCAAACATTGGCATATCACCGTGGGCGGCAACCGGCTGGCGGCCATCTATTTGCTTGGCAACAGCTGCCATCGGGAATTCACCGTTATTGCGCGCGGCCAAGTGGGTCAGGTCCGGCGGCTGCAAGGCCATCATCTCCGCCATCGGTCCCTGGCTTGCCGCGTCCTTGCCGTGGCATTCAGCGCAGAAATACAGGAACAGGTCCCGCCCCTCTTCCACGCCGTGGATTTGCGCCCAGCCCGGCCCTGCCGCAATTGCAAGTGTTGTCGCCAGCCGCATCAGCATTGCTGTTCTCCTTTGCTCCGGAACCTCCGTGCCGCCCGGCCCGAGCCCGGTATCTACCGCACATGATGTGATGATAGCGGCAATCCGGCAGCGCAGGATTGACTCAGAGCAAGGCAGGATGAGCGGAACCCGGCTAGGCTCCGCAAGTGCTGCAACGGGACGGGGTGCTTTGCCATGACCAAAACTGCCGGTGCACTTCTTGCCGCGGCGGCTGTTCTGCTCTCGGCCGCCGCCGTCTATCTGTTCATTTCAGAAAATGGCGCGGACTTGCCGGATGGCTTCGTCCAGGGCAACGGCCGGATCGAGGCCGAACAGGTTGAGATCGCCGCTGCCCGGGCCGGCCGGGTGGCCAAGGTGCTGGCGGCCGAGGGCAGCCTGGTGGCGGCGGGCAGCATCCTGGTGGAAATAGACACGGATGAGCTGTCGGCGGCGCATGACCGGGCCACCGCCGAAGCCGCGCTTGCGCGCCAGACCAAGGCCGAGGCCGAGGCGCTGGTGGTCCAGCGCCAGAGCGAGCACCGCCGCGCAGAGCATGAGCTGGACCGCGCCACCGCCCTGCTGGCCGGGCACAACATTTCAGAAACGGTGTTTGAAGAACGCGAAACCGCCCACCAGGTCGCCGAGGCGGTGCTGGGCGCGGCCAAGGCGCGAGTCGCCACAGCGGAGGCAGGGATTGCGGCCGCTGAAGCAGAGGTCCGCCGGATCGCCGCGCAGATCGAGGACAGCACCCTCACCGCGCCGGTGCCGGGTCGGGTCCTGTACCGGCTGGCGGAACCGGGTGAGGTGGTCGGCGCCGGCGGCCCGATCCTGACGCTTCTGAGCCTTGAAAACATCTATATGGAGGTGTTCCTGCCCGCCCGCGAGGCCGGTCTTCTGCCAATCGGCGCCGAGGCGCGCATCGTGCTGGACGCCCTGCCCGATTACGCCATTCCCGCCACCGTCACCTTCGTCTCGCCAGAGGCCCAGTTCACCCCCAAGCAGGTCGAGACCCTCAGCGAACGCGAGCAGCTGGTGTTCCGCGTCCGCGTCCGCATCCCGCAGGATCTGGTGGCGGCGCGGATCGAACATGTGAAAACCGGCCTGCGCGGCATTGCGGTGATCCGGCTCGACACCGCCAAGGAATGGCCCGAAGCGCTGGAGCGGCGCATCCCGCCTGAGCTGTTCGAATGACTGCCCGGGCAGACAGTCCCGGGATACGCATCGCGGAGGTCAGCCACCGCTACCGCAAGCATACTGCGCTGGACACGGTCTCCCTGGACCTTCCACCGGGCCGGCTGGTCGGTTTCATCGGCCCGGACGGGGTCGGCAAGTCGACCCTTCTGGGCCTGGTCACCGGCGCCAAGAAGCTGCAGGCCGGCACCATAGATGTCCTTGGCGGCCCCATCGGCGACGCCGCGCACCGGCACCGCATCTGCCCCGCCATTGCCTTCATGCCGCAGGGTCTGGGCCGCAACCTCTATCCTGAGCTTTCCGTACGCGAAAACCTGGAGTTCTTCTCGCGGCTGTTCGGCCAGGGCGCGGCAGAGCGCGAGGCCCGCATCGGATCGCTCCTCACAGCCACCGGGCTGACGCCTTTTGCAGACCGGCTGATGGGCAGGCTGTCGGGCGGCATGAAGCAGAAGCTGGGCCTCTGCTGTGCCCTGATCCACGACCCCAAGCTGCTGGTGCTGGATGAACCGACCACCGGCGTTGACCCGCTGTCGCGCCGCCAGTTCTGGGCGCTGATCGGCGCCATCCGGGAAACCAGCCCCGGCCTCACCGTGCTGGTTTCCACCGCCTATATGGAGGAGGCGCAAAGTTTCGACTGGATCGTTGCCATGGATGCGGGCCGGGTGCTGTACCAGGGACCGCCGGATGACCTGAAGCGCCAGACCGGCGATCTGGAAACCGCATACCGCCAGCTGCGGGCAAACGGCAGCCCGCCGCCGGTTCAGCACCCTGCCCCAGCGGCGCACAGCGGCGAGCCGGTCATCACCGCCCGCGGCCTGACCCGCCGCTTTGGCGATTTCACCGCCGTTGACCACGTCGATTTCAGCATTGCCCGCGGGGAAATCTTCGGCTTTCTTGGCTCCAATGGCTGCGGCAAGTCGACCACCATGAAAATGCTGACGGGCCTCCTGCCCATCAGCTCCGGCGAGGCGCAGCTGTTCGGCAGGCCGGTGGATGCCAGGAACCGCGCCATGCGGCACGAGACCGGCTATATGAGCCAGGCGTTTTCGCTTTATGGCGAACTGACCGTTGAGCAGAACCTGCAGCTGCACGCCCGCATTTTCGGGATCAAAGACCGCGCGGCCCGGGTCGCGGAACTGACGCAGCGATTCGGCCTTGCGGCGCACAGCACCTCCCTGGCCGCTGCCCTGCCCCTTGGCATCAAGCAGCGCCTGTCGCTGGCGGTTGCGCTGATCCACCGCCCGCGGGTGCTGATCCTGGACGAGCCGACCTCCGGCGTCGATCCGGAGGCGCGGGACATGTTCTGGGCGCTGCTCCTCGGCCTGTCCCGCAACGACGGCGTGACGATCTTTGTCTCCACCCATTTCATGGGCGAGGCCGAACGCTGCGACCGGGTTTCCTTCATGCATGCGGGCAGGGTGCTGGCCGAAGGCACACCCAAGGCGCTGATGGCATCGCAGGCTGCGGACACGCTGGAACAGGCCTTTGTCTCCATCCTCAGGGCCGCCGACCCCCCTGCCCCGGTCTCCGCTCCGGAAACCGCCGTTCAGGCACAGGGCCGCGCGGCAGGCGGTCTCACCCGCGCGCTGGCCTATGCGCGGCGCGAAACGGTGGAGGTGCTGCGCGACCCGGTGCGGCTTGCCTTTGCCTTCCTCGGGTCGGTGATCCTGATGCTGGTGTTCTGCTTCGGCATTTCGCTGGACATTGATGAACTGGACTATGCCGCCCTCGACCTGTCGCAAAGCCCCGAAAGCCGCGCCTATCTGGCGGAGATTTCCGGCTCCCGCTACTTCCGCCCCACCCCGCCCCTGTCCAGCGCCGCCGAGGGCCGCAGCCGGCTGGTCGCGGGCGAGGTCTCGCTGGTGGTGGAGCTGCCGCCCGATTTCGGCCGCAAGCTGCGCGCAAATGAACCGGCAGAGGTGCTGGCGATTGTCGATGGCGCCATCCCCTTCAAGGGTGAAACGGTGGAGGGTTACGCCGCCGGTCTGCATCAGACCTTCCTGAGCGCCGAGGCCGCCGCCAGCGGCATCCGGCAGGGTGAAACCGCCCGCATAGAGCAGCGGTTCCGCTACAATCAGAGCTTCGAGAGCATCGCCGCCATGGCGCCCGCAATGCCCGCCATCCTGCTGATCATGCTGCCCGCGGTGCTGATGGCGGTCAGCGTCGCGCGGGAAAAGGAACTGGGCTCGGTCACCAATTTCTACGTCACGCCCACCACCCGGCTCGAATTCCTGATCGGCAAGCAGATCCCCTATATCGTGATCGCCTATCTGAACTTCCTGCTGCTGACGGCGATGACCATCGCGGTCTTCGGGGTGCCGCTCAAAGGCGACCCGCTGCCGCTGGCCCTTGGCGCGCTGCTCTATGTCTGGGCTGCCACTTCCTACGGGCTGCTGATTGCCACCATGACCTCCAGCCAGGTGGCGGCCACCTTTGCGACCACCATTGCCTCGGTGGTGCCGACAATCCAGTTCTCCGGCCTGCTGCAGCCGGTCTCGACGCTGGAGGGCGGCGCCCGGACCATCGGGTCGCTGTGGCCGTCCTCCTATTTCCTGCATCTGAACGTCGGCGCCTTCACCAAGGGCCTGGGCTGGGAGGCGCTGATGCCGGACATTCTGGCGCTGGCCTGCTTCGGCCCGGTGTTCACCCTGCTGGCCGCGCTGGCGCTGCGCGCGCAGGAGAAGTAGATGCAGCGCCTGTCCCGCATATTCTGGCTTGGCCTCAAGGAGATGATGAGCCTGCGCCGCGACTGGGTGATGATGGCGCTTCTGGCCTGGTCCTTCACCCTTGCACCGGTGATGGAAGCGACCGGAGTCGCAACCTCGGTCAACAACGCCTCCATCGCATTTGCCGATGAGGACAACTCGCCCCTTTCCCGCACCCTGGCCGCCGCGTTTTTCCCGCCGGAGTTCCAGCCGGTGGTGCAGATCGAACCCGGCACCGGGGCGGCCCGGATGGACGCCGGCCATTTCCTGTTCGTGGTCGCCGTGCCGCCGGGGTTCGAAAAGGACGTCCGCGCGGGCCGGGTGCCGGAGATCCAGGTGCTGATCGACGCCACCGCAATGGAACAGGCAGGCATCGGTGCCAATTACATTACCAGCATCCTCAGCACCGAGATCCGCCGCTTTGCCATCGGCGCTGATCTGGCCCAACCGCAGCCGCTGGACATCATCATCCGCAGCGCCTTCAACCCGAACCGCGACACCGTGCGCTTTGCCGGCATCAATGCACTGATCGGCCAGATCATGTGGCTGACCACCATCCTCACCGGCGCCGCGATGATCCGCGAGCGCGAGCACGGCACCATCGAGCATCTTTTGGCGATGCCGCTCTCGCCCTTCGATATTGCCGTGGCCAAGATCTGGGCCAACGCCGCGGTGGTGCTGGTTGCGGCGGCGCTGTCGCTGGGTTTTGTGATGCAGGGCGTGCTGGAGATCACCATCGCCGGCTCCAAGCTGCTGTTCCTCTGCGGCACCGCGCTGTTCCTGTTCACCGCCACCGCGCTGGGAGTGTTCCTGGCCACGGTCGCGCGCTCAATGGCACAGTTTGCGCTGCTGGTGATGCTGACCATCCTGCCGATGCTGATGCTGTCGGGCGGCGAAACCCCGGTGGAAAGCCAGCCCGTCTGGCTGCAGGCTGCCACCACCCTACTGCCCTCGCGCCACTACATGGCCGCCAGCCAGGCCATCGTCTTCAAAGGCGCAGGGGTTGAGACCGTCTGGCCCGAGTTCCTGTGGATGGCGCTGCTGGGCGCGGCCCTGCTGGCGGCCAGCCTGGTGCTGTTCCGCCGCTCAGTCGCGCAGGACGGCTAGCGGATCACCACCACGGTGCATTTGGCATGGCGCACCACCCCCGCCGCGGTCGAGCCCAGGAAATAGTCCTGCAGGCCCGGCCGGTGCGAGGCGATGACGATGCAATCCGCGCCATGCGCATCGGCGTAGTCGGTGATCGTGCGCCCGGCATGGCCGGTCACTACATCCGCCTTGACGTCCGTCACCCCGCCCAGGTCCGCCTTGAGCGACACCAGCATTTCTGCGCGGGTGCCTTCCAGCAGCCCCTCCGGCAGCTGCTGCGCCACATAGCCGGGGATCTCGTCAGCCACGGTCAGCGCAGTGATCCTTGCATCGCTGTCCGCCAGCAGGCGGGCAGCCTCCAGCGAGCGGGCCGTATTGGCACCGTGATCCGGTGCGACGGGAACCAGAATATGCTTGTACATCGTGATCCTCCTTTGATGCCGCCCGAGTGTACGCCGCCCGCCGCCGCCCCGCATTGACGGAGGTTAGCCGCCCCAAGGCCGCCGATTGATCCGGATCATGGCACCTGCCGGCAAACCTGTTCTACTGATCAATGCGGTGCGCACCCGCCTGCCGCGATCCAGCCCGGAGGCCCGCCATGCAACGCAAAACCTCTCTCTTCGTTCTTGCCACTGACACCAGCGACGCAACCATCACTGCCGCCGCCGAGGCAGCGCAGGGCCAAAACACCTACCTGGCCTGCCTGCTGCTCGATAATCCGCCCGGCAGACCCTACTTTGTCTCCGGCACAACAGCCTTCGGCTCGGCTGCGATGCCCGCGAACTGGGTTGATCATCTGCGGGACGCCCGCCAGGCGGCAGAAACCCGCGCGGCAGAGGTGAACGATCTCCTCACCCGCAACACCTGCTCTGGCGATGTGCACTATGCGGTCTGCGCCGGCTCGGACATCCGGATGCTTTGCGCCCAGCGGGCCAAGACCTGCGACATCGCGCAGTTTGCCGATGGCCTCAGGGACCACGAGGCTGTCTTCCGCGAGGCACTGCATGGCCTCCTCTTCCAGTCGCCGGTACCGGTGATTGTGAACGGCGCGCCTTTTGCCAGCTACAGCCGCGTTTTCCTGGCCTGGGACAGCAGCCCTGCTGCCTCCCGCGCGGCCCACGCGGCGCTGCCCTATCTGCGCCACGCTGACGAGGTCGTGATCGGCTGCTTTGAAACCAGCACCTCCGATCAGCGCGGCGGTGAGGATCCGGGCACCGATGCCGCCGTATGGCTCAGCCACCAGGGCTGCAAGGTGACCGTGTCTCAATTCCCCGGCGGCGGGCAGGATGTCGGCCACGGCATCCAGCAGCGCGCGCGCGAGGCCGGGGCCGGGCTGGTGGTGATGGGCGCCTATGGCCATTCCCGCCTGCGCGAGGCCGTTTTCGGCGGCACCACCCGCACGATGATCGAGCAGACGGACCTGCCGGTCCTGTTTGCCCACTGACGCCCTCTGCCCCCTAGCCCATGAACTCAGGAGCCGCCTTATGACCAGCCAGGCCCCGTTTGATGCCTACAAGCCTGCTGAAATCGCAAACCTGGTAGAGACCGCCGGGACCGCCAAGGCCCGGCTGCCGCTGCCGCAGATGTTCGTGCTGGCGATGCTGGCGGGCGCTTTCATCGGCTTCGGCGCGGCGGCCTATACCATGACCCTGACCGGTGCATCCCCCGTCACAGGGCCTATACGGGTGCTCGGCGGCGCGGTGTTCTCGCTCGGCCTGATCCTGGTGGTTATCGCCGGGGCAGAGCTGTTCACCGGCAATGTGCTGATGGTGATCGCCGCGGTGGACCGCAAGATCCCGCTGCGCCTGCTGCTGCGCAGCTGGGGCGTGGTCTATGTCGGCAATCTGGCCGGCGCTGCCGGGCTGGCCGCCGCCTTTGCCCTTACAGGGCTGCTGGACGGTGCAATGGGTGCAACCGCCGCCGGGATCGCAGAGGCCAAGGCCGGCCTTGCCCCGCTTGAGGCCTTTATGCGCGGCGCGCTGTGCAACGCCCTGGTCTGCCTCGCCGTCTGGCTGTCTTTCGCGGCCCGCACCGCCGCCGGCAAGGTTCTGGCCATCCTCTGGCCGATCACCGCCTTCGTTCTGCTGGGGCTGGAGCACTCCATCGCCAACATGTATTTCTTCCCGCAGGCGTGGGCAGCGGGAGCGGACCTTCCCCTTTCTGCGGCAGCCGCCAACCTGTTCTGGGTCACCGTCGGCAACATCGCAGGCGGCGCGGGCGGGGTCGCCCTGGCCTACTGGTTTGCCTTCCTGGGCGGCTCTGCGCAGCGCCAGCCTGAACAACCGACTGAGCAAAGCCGCTGACACGCAGGGTTCACTCCGCTTTGCTGTCCGGCAGCCGGATTTCCTGCAGCACCGCCAGATACCCCGTCAAATCAGACAGCGTGACCACCCCCAGCAGCTGGCGCTCCTCTGCCACCAGAAACTTGCGCCGCCCGGTGGAGGAGATCTTTGCCATCAGCTCCGCAGCCGGCATTTCAGGGCCGACCGTATTGTCCGCATCCGCCGGAACATAGACGTCGCCGACATGGGTTTCCGCCCAGTCCGCGCGCGGGGTCTGCGCCAGCAGGCTGGTATCTGCATAGCCCAGCAGCACGTCGCCCAGCACCATCGGTACAAAACTCTTGCGCGCGCTTAGCATCACTTCATCCGCAAGGTATTGCAGGCTGACCTCCGGCTGCACCGATATCACATGATGTGTCATCAGCACGGCAACCGTCTTGCCCTTGAACGCAGCCTCTTGCAGCTGGCGGGCATAGGTGCCCTTGGCCGCCGCCAGCACAAACACCCCAATCAGCACCTGCCACAGCGAGGCAACCGGATTGCCAGAAAACAGCCCGACGATGCCAAAGAAGATCAGCGCATAGGCAAAATAGCTGCTGATCCGCGTGGCGGTGGCGGTCGCCTGCAGCAGGTCGCGGTTGCGGCTCCACAGGAAGGCGCGGAAGATCCGCCCGCCATCCAGCGGAAAGGCCGGCAACAGGTTGAACACCGCCAGCACCAGGTTGATCAGCGCCAGGTAGTCCAGCACCGGGTTCAGCGCTATTCCCGGCGCAAGCCACCCGCCCATCTGCGCCAACAGCCAGAAGCCAAGAGCCAGCGCAAAGCTCATCAAAGGGCCGGCAATGGCAATCCAGAACTCGCTGGCGGCAGTCTTCGGCTCCGATCCCAGCTGGGCAACCCCGCCGAAGATGAACAGCGTGATCCCCTTGATCTCAACCCCGTAGCGCCGGGCCACCACCGAATGGGACATCTCGTGCAGAGTCAGAGAGGCAAAGAAGCCCAGCATCGCCAGCAGCGCCAGTGTGAGATAGACGCTGCCGCCGGCACCGGGATAGACCATCGGAAAATACTGCGAAGACAGGCTCCAGGTGATCAGCGCGGCGATCAGCGCCCAGCTCGGATCGATGCGGATGTCAAACCCCTGCAGGGTGGCGATCTTGATGGCATTGGAAAACATCGGCTCCCCCTCCGGTCCCCAGCTTAGGGCCAAACTGGCCCCGCCCCCTTGATCCGGCTCAAGCCCGGAACAGGCTGCCCGCCAGATAGGCCACCGCAGCCGCGCAGGAGCCGATTGCCAGCGTCTCCAGCCCGGATTTCCACCAGGGCGCCAGCGACCAGACGCTCTTGCTGGCGCCGATGCCAAAAAACACCGCCCCGGTGGCAATGGCCGCCGTCAGGAACGGATCAGGCAGCCCCAGCATGAAGGGCAAGAGCGGCACGATGCCCGCGGCCATAAAGGCGGCAAAGGTGGTCAGCGCCGCCGCCACCGGGTTGGGCTCGGCCGGCGCCAGCCCGTATTCGCTGGTCAGCATCAGCGAGATCCATTTCTCCGGGTTGGCGGCAACCGATTGCACCGCTCCGTCCAGCACCTCGCCGCTCAGCCCTAGCTCCTGAAAGATCTGGCGCAACTCCTCGCGCTCGCCCTCCGGGTAGTCGCGGATATGGCGCTTCTCCACCTTATAAAGCCGCCGCCGGTCGTCCAGATCCGCCTTGGTGCCCAGGTAATTGGCCGCCGCCATGGAAAACCCGTCCGCCAGCACGTTGGCAATGCCCAGGGCAATGATCACGCCTTGCGAAAACCCGGCCCCCTCGACACCCGCGGCAATGGCAAAAGTAGTGACCGCACCGTCAATGCCGCCGTAAACCGCGTCCCGCAGCCGCCCGCTTCCATTGCTGCCCGCAAGCCGCCGCGCGATGTCTTCCTTGCTGTGCCCGTGATCGCCCTTCATACCCGCAGGATGGCCCGGAACGGCAAAACCCGCATTGAGGGAGGTCAAGCCGCAGCCGCAGCCCGCGTGGTCCGGCGGCTGGCGAGATAGCGCAGGGTTTTCAGCCCCTCCGGCACCACTAGGATCGGCAGCACCAGCAGCGCGATCAGCCCCCACTGCTCCACCTGCAGCGGCACCGTATGCAGCAGCACCTGCAGCGGCGGCCAGTACACCGCCGCCACCTGCGCCCCGATGGTCACCGCCAGCGCCGCCAGAAGCAGCGGATTGCTGAACACCCCGATCCGCCAGCACGGCAGATGCAGGGAACGGAAGGCAAAGACGCTGGCCTTCTCAAAGACCACCATGGCAGTAAAGGCGGCGGTGCGGGCCAGATCTTCGTTGCCGTCCAAGAGATGCAGGAACAGCCACAAGCTGGCGAGCCCGGTATAAAGCCCCAGCGCCAGAATGGTCAGCAGACCGGCCTTTCCCACAATCGGCGCGTCCTTCCTGCGGGGCGGATGCTCCATCTGGTCCGGCTCGCCCTTCTCCAGCCCCAACGCCACCGCCGTCACCCCGTCCGTGACCAGGTTCATCCACAGGATCTGGGTCGCCAGAAAGATCAGCGGCCCGCCGATCAGGATATTGATCAAGAGCGCAATCACCTCCCCCGCGTTGGAGGACAGAAGGTAGCGCACGAACTTGCGCACATTGGTGAACTGCCGCCGCCCCTCGCCGATGGCCCGCACGATGGTGGCAAAGTTATCGTCCAGCAGCACCAGGTCAGAGGCATCCTTGGCCACATCGGTGCCCCGCACTCCCATCGAGACGCCGATATCGGCCTGTTTCAGGGCCGGCGCATCGTTCACCCCGTCACCGGTCATCGCCACGATCTGATGCTGCCCCTGCAGGGCCGAGACGATCCGCATCTTGTGGGCGGGCCTTGTGCGGGCAAACAGCACATCCTGCTGCAAAAGCCGGTCCAGCTCCGCATCCTCCAGCGCCTCCAGCGCATCGCCGGTCAGGGTCTTTCCCGCAGGCAGGCCCAGCTGGGCGGCAATTGCCTTGGCAGTCAGCGGGCTGTCACCGGTGATCATGATCACCCGGATGCCCGCCGCCCGCGCCGCGCCGATGGCATCCCGCACTTCGGGCCGCGGCGGGTCAATCAGCCCCGCCAGCCCGAGGAAGGTCATGTCCTTTTCCTCGATCCCGCCGCCCTGCGCCGCGCCGGCTGCCAGGCCGATCACCCGCAACCCTTCTGCGGCCATCGCCTCATAGGCGCCGGTGATGGCGGCCGCTTCCTCCGCACCCAGCTGCCGCGGGCCGTCCTGGGTCAGCACCTCCGTGCAGATGCCCAGAACCTGCTCCGGCGCGCCCTTGGTCAGGATCTTTCCGCCGCCGCCACTGCGCGCCAGCACGCTCATCCGCTTGCGCTCGCTGCTGAAGGGGATCTCCGCCACCACCGCATCCGGCGACGGCAGCGCTGCCCAGCCCTTGTAGCCCAATGTGACTAGCGCGCCCTCGGTCGGGGCGCCGGTCATCTGCCAGTGGTCGCCGTCCTGGTGCAGGCTGGCATGGGTGCAGGTCAGCCCCGCTTCCAGCAGCTCTGCCAGCACCGCATCCTCCCGCGCGCCGGTGACCGCGCCGTTCCAGGCAATATGGCCCGCCGGGTCATAGCCGGTGCCGGTCACCTGATAGCTGCGGTCCAGCGTCCAGACCCGGGTCACGGTCATCTTGTTCTCGGTCAGGGTGCCGGTCTTGTCGGTGCAGATGACTGAGGCCGCACCCAGCGTTTCCACCGCCTGCAGACGCCGCGCCAGCGCCCTTTGGCGCACCATTGCCGCCGCCCCCAGCGCCAGGGTGATGGTGACCACCGCAGGCAGCCCCTCCGGCACCATCGCCACCGACAGCGACAGGCCGGTCATGAACATCTCCGCCGCGTCCCGCCCCATATACAGCCCCAGCGCCAGGATCGCCGCCGCCACCGCCAGCGCCGCGAACCCCAGCTGCCGCGCCAGGCGGCCCAGCTGCACCTGCAGATTGGTCTTCTTCAGGCCGACCGCCCCGGTCAGGGCTGCGATCTCGCCAAAGGCGGTGCGCGCGCCGGTCGCGGTGACCACCGCCAGCGCGCGGCCCGCCGCAACCACCGTGCCGGCAAACACCTCTGCAGTGTCTGTGCCGGGCGCCTTGTCCACCGGAACCGATTCCCCGGTCAGCGCGCTTTCATCCAGCCGCAGCCCGGCAGCTTCGTGCAGGTGCGCGTCAGCAGGCACCCGGGCGCCCGCCTCCAGAATGATCAGATCGCCCGGCACCAGCTCGCGCGCTTCGATCACCTGCTCGCGCCCCTCCCGCACCGCCAGCGCCTGCGGCGATAGCATGCTGCGCAGGCTCTCAAGCGCGGTCTCCGCCCGCCATTCCTGCACAAAGCCAAGGATCCCGTTCAGCCCGATCACCAGCCCGATCGCCAGCGTGTCCGTATACTCGCCCAGCGTGAAGGCGATGATCCCGGCGGCAATCAGGATCAGCACCAGAAAATTGCTGAACTGGCGCAGGAACACCTGCAGCGGCCCGGTCGGCCTGCCCCGCGGCAGCTCGTTCCAGCCATAGGTCCGCCGCGCCGCCTCCGCCTGCTGCCGCGTCAGCCCGCTGAGCCGCCCGCCAGCGCTGTCCTGAGCCGGATTTGCCATGCGCTTTGCCCTCCGCAGCCGCCACCGGCCACCGTTTCCAGCCTGCCGCATCACCGGCCCCTCCGGCAACTGCACCAACGCCGCAGGCGGTCATTCCGAATGCGAACCGGAACAGAAACCGGAACCAAAAGCGGAACCAAAAGCGGAACAGAGTCAGCATAAAGCATTCCAATCACATTGATAGAACCTAGATAATAATACTATTATATCCTATTCCCCAGCGGCAGAAAACGGGCTATAAAACGGAACTGAAACAGGAACAAAACGGGCATCACACCCCAAAACCGGAACAGAGGCAATGCATGGCGGCTGACAGGCCAACCGACTTGGCGGATGATGGCGAGCCGATCACCATCGTCGAGCCGCTGATCCCCGAAGAAGCCTCCCGGCACCGCCCTGCCCTCAACGATCTGGCGGTGGAGCTGGCGATGGCCTCCTCAGCCCTGCGCGCCGCCCTGCCAGAGGCCGTCCGCACCCCGCTGGCCGGCCTGGTGCGGTCGATGAACTGCTACTACTCGAACCTGATCGAGGGCCACAACACCCACCCGGTCGATATCGAACGCGCGCTCAACCAGGATTTCAGCCAGGACCAGGCCAAGCGCGATCTGCAGCTGGAGGCGGTTGCCCATATCGCGGTGCAGAAGTGGATTGATGAGGGCGGGCTGCCCGGCCATCCGCTCGAGCCCGCGGTGCTGCAGGAGATCCACCGCCGGTTCTGCGAGAACCTGCCCGGCAGCCTGCTGGTCACGCGCACCCCCGACGGCACGGAGACCCGGATCATCCCCGGCGCCTTCCGCACCGACTATGTGCAGGTGGGAAAACACGTCGCCCCCAGCCCCGGCGCGGTGGCGCGGCTGCTGGCCCATATGCGCAAGATGTACGGCACCCAGGGCCGCAGCGGCGCGATCATCGCCACCGCCTGCGCCCATCACCGGCTGGTCTGGGTGCACCCTTTCCTCGACCTGAACGGGCGGGTGTCGCGCATGGTCGCCCACGCCATGCTGCGCCAGAACGTGAATTCCGAGGGCCTGTGGTCCGCCTCCCGCGGCCTCGCCCGCAAGGAGGCCGAGTACAAGCAGCGCCTGATGGCCGCGGATGAACCCCGCCACGGCGGCGCCGACGGCCGCGGCAACCTGTCGGAACAGCGGCTGGCGGAGTTCGCCGCGTTTTTCCTGGAAACCTCGATCGACCAGGTCCGCTTCATGGAGCAGCTGATGCAGCCGCAGGCCCTGCGCACCCGCGTCGAGGCCTGGTGCCAGCAGGAAATCAAGGCAGGCCGCCTGCTGACCGGTGCCGAAACCGTGATGCGCGAGGCTCTAACACTGGGTAAACTGGAGCGCGGGAGCGTGCACGGGCTGCTTGGCGTCAGCGACCGCCAGGCCCGCAAGGTGACCGCCGGATTGCTGGCGGCCGGCGCCCTGGCATCGCCAACCCAGCGCGCACCTTTGCAGCTGAACTTCCCGGCTACCCTGGCCGGAGACTGGATGCCCGGCCTGTTTCCCAGCCGCTGACACCGCGCCCCTGCCCGCCCGGCAGCCGCCAACTATAGAAAACGCTTGCACGAAATCCCGCTCTTTGGCCAGCAGTCCCGGAAAAGAGGCGGCAAACGCCAAATTCCGTGAACGCGCCAGGCAGCAAACACACGGGTAAAATGCAGAGCGGCGCAGATGGCAGGCACAAGGGAAGATGGGTCGTGCATACACACCTGGGGATCTGAATGCGGTGATCCTTCAGCATTCAAAATGGATTGCGGCCCAGCTTCACGCGCGGCACGAGTTCTTTAAAAAATCCGATTGCAAACCAGGCGACTACCTGCCCCGTCGGCGCAGTGGTGATCACATGCAGATCATCGGCGTGATGAATTTCAAGGCGGCTCCGGCAAAACCACCACCTCCGCCCATCTGGCACAGCGCCTCGCGCTCAAGGGCTACCGGGTGCTGGCGATCGACCTCGACCCGCAGGCGTCGCTGACGGCGCTGCACGACGTCCAGCCGGAGTTCGACCTCAAGGACGGCGGCACGCTTTACGACGCCATCCGCTATGACGACCCGGCGCCGATCTCCTCGGTGATCCGCAAGACCTATATCCCGAACCTCGACCTGATCCCCGGCAACCTCGAACTGATGGAGTTCGAGCACGACACCCCCCGTGCGCTCGCGCAGGGCAGCGCCGGATTGTTCTTTTTCCGGGTCAAAGTGGCTCTAACACATGTCGATTCCGACTATGACGTGGTGGTGATCGACTGCCCGCCGCAGCTCGGCTTCCTCACCATGTCGGCGCTCTCCACCGCAACCGGCGTGCTGGTCACCATCCACCCGGAAATGCTCGACGTGATGTCGATGTCGCAATTCCTGCGCATGACCGCCGACCAGATGGACGTGATTGCCTAGTCCTGCGCTGACATGAGCCACGACTGGATGCGCTACCTCTTGAACCGCTATGAACCGTCGGATGCGCCGCGGAACCGCATCGTTGCCTTCCTGCGTACCATGTACGGCTACAAGGCGCTGTTCGCGCAGGAGCTGGTCGAAAATAGCTTTGGCAACTAGTCGCAGGTCGTCGAGGTGCTGGCCGTCACCAAATCCTCCGTCTCAATCGCCATTGACGAGGCAATCGGCACCGATCTGATCCGCGCCATCGGCTCGGCACAGGGCATCGGCCGCCACCGCTGGGACGCGCTGGCCAAGGCGATTCACGGGCCGCTCGTCTATTTGTCTTTCGTGATGATGGCATAGGATATATGCCCCTCACGCCTTTTGGGCGTCAAGTGAAGCG
>NZ_JWLG01000018.1:55889-94842 GCF_000813905.1 Leisingera sp. ANG-M6 | reverse complement strand
GCTATGAACCCTGACCCTAAAAGGCTGATACCGTTTTTCAAGACAACCCTGACCAAATCACGTGCAAAACGTCATGCTTTTCACTGGCGTCGATGTTTTACCAGTCCTGTCGATGATGAATGGCCGGGCTTCTGAGGTGTAGAGGAGCAGATCATCCCACGGTTTATCAAGTGCCAGGAAAACGTACTGAAAAAACTGGCACAGGACTTTTCAACTGCTGAAACCCACGCTCACCCGCAAGCCTGGGCTTGCGTTGGAAAGAGACAACTCTGCACCATGCAGATCGGCGATGGCCGCCACGAGACTGAGGCCAAGGCCGCTGCCTGGTGTGGTACGGCTCTGTTCCAAGCGGTACAAGCGGCGCAGCACGTTTTGGTGTTCGGTTTCTGGGATACCAGGCCCGTGGTCGCGGACCATCAGAGTTGCCTTTGCCGCTTCCTGTTGCAGAGATACCGCAACATCCGTTCCCTCAGGTGTATGACGCAGTGCATTTTCGATAAGGTTGGCAAGCATCTGGTCGATAAGCGCCTTGTCACCGGTAATCATCACCGGTGCTCCCGGTAGATCAAGCACCAAATTGCGGCCCTGCTCCTCTGCTGCAGGTTCGTAGATGTCGGCAAAAGTACTGGCGATCTCGCATAGATTTACCGTCCCGAACCGGGACCGTGGCGTTCCTTCTTCCAGTTGGGCGATCTGCAACAAAGCCTGGAACGTGCTTATGATGCCCTTGGTTTGCTCCAGCGCCTTATCCGCTAGTAACTGTGCCTCTTCCGGCAGTTCCGGAGTTTCCTGCAGGCGCTGAAGCTGCAATTCCAACCGCTGGACAGGTGTCTTCAGGTCATGGGCAATATCCGCCGACACTTGCCGCAGCGCCTCGGTGGACTGCTGCTGCGCGTCGGCCATGCGGTTCACGCTGCGGCCGATGCGGGCGATATCCCCCTGACGATCTGGCATTTGCGGCACCCGGGCGCACAGATCACCTGAGGTCAGCGCCGACAGCGTGGTTTCGATACCCGCCAAAGACCGGGCGGCGCGCCGCGCAAGAAACACCCCGCCCAATACCGCAGCGGCGATGGCAGGAAGCAGGCTGAACAGAACCACCCGAAGATAGGTCTGGCGCAAGTCGTCCAGCGGCTTGGCGCTTTGCGCAATCGTCAACAGGCCGCCATGCACATAGGCGCTGAGTGAAATAAAGCGGCCTTCGATCGCCACCGGCGCCGGGCCGAGCGCCACCACCCGGAACCCCTCCTGCTGCTGCGTGATGGCGGCATTGCCGGCCACGATCCGCCCGCCGGGCCGACGGTAGCTGAGCAGGCGGCGCTGCGGGTCGGTCTCTGCCGTTTCGGCATTGACGAGCGCCGCCAGCGCCGCGGCAGAGGGCGTTGCGCGGAATCCCGCCATGTCCTGCATCAGGCTTTCCCGGATGGCCCGGTCCTGCGTGCCATGCGCCACATAGTACGTGACCCCAAGACTCAGTGCACTGGCCGCAACAAACAAGAGCGACAGCCACAGCGACTGCCGCACTGGTGAGGAGCGCAGCAGAACGCGCGCACGGGTCAGGGCATCATTCGGCAATGCGGTACCCCGCGCCGCGCACGGTTTCGATCAGGCCGGTGTCAAAAGGCCTGTCGACCTTGGACCGCAGGCGCGAAATATGGGTCTCCACAACATTGGTCTGCGGGTCGAAACTGATTTCCCAGACCGCTTCCAGCAGCATGGTGCGGGTTTGCACCCGCCCCTTGCGGCGCAATAGGTGCTCCAACAGGCGGAACTCGCGCGGCAGCAGCTCGATCTCTTGGCCTGCGCGGGTAACTCTGCGGCGGACCAGGTCCATCTCCAGATCCCCTGCCCGCAGAAAGGTCTCCTGCACTTGCAGGCCCGGGCGCCGGGCCAGTGCCGCGACACGGGCTGCCAGCTCGCCAAAGGCAAAAGGTTTGACCAGGTAATCATCCGCCCCAGCCTCCAGCCCGTCAATCCGGTCGTTTACCCCGCTCAGCGCGGTCAGCATGATGGCTGGTGTGCGAACACCAGCGCCGCGCAGGGTCTTGATCAGGCTCAGCCCGTCCAACGACGGCAGCATCCGGTCGATGATCAGCACATCGTACTCCGCCGCAGCGGCCTGCAGAAGCCCTTCGCGGCCGTCGGTCACAAGATCAGCAATATGCCCCTCTTCACGCAAGCCCGAAGCAACGTAGGGGCCGGTCGTGGCATCGTCTTCTATCACCAGGATCTTCAAGCCATCCCCCGCTTCGCTGCGCCTCCCGGGTCTTAAACCGGATCCGGGTTCAGCGCACATTACAGATCTGTATAGAATGCGTCAGGCGATTGAAATGACGGCCTGCCATCTGCCTTGCATCCCTAGTGAAGCAAGGAATTGAAGATGCCCCAAACCAACGCTCCCAAACGGTTCGCCTTTGCCCTGACCGCCGCCGCCTCTGCCGCCGCAATGATGGCTCCGGCGCCCGCCCCCGCCCTGGCCGTGCCTGCAGGCGGCTATGCCGATCTGGTTGAAACCATTTCCCCGGCCGTCGTCTTTGTCGAAGTCACCGCCAAGGCGGAACCCACCACGGACCAGCAGGGAATGTACAATGACAAGTTCATGGAAGACTTCATGCGCCGCTTCGGCGGGCGCGCGCCGGATTTCGGCAACAGCCGCCAGGTCAAGGGCGCAGGCTCCGGTTTCGTGATTTCTGAAGACGGGCTGATCGTCACCAATCACCATGTGATCAACAACGCCCAGACCGTCTCCGTCACCCTCTCTGACGGCAGCAAGCATGACGCCATGATGATTGGCGCCGACCCGCTGACCGACATCGCGCTGCTGAAGGTCGAAACAGGTGCGCCGCTGACCGCGGTGGAGTTCGGCTCTTCCGGCGACCTGCGCGTCGGGGATGAGGTGCTCGCCATGGGCAGCCCCTTCGGCCTTGCAGGCACCGTGACCTCCGGCATCGTCTCGGCCACCTCTCGCAACATCAACTCCGGCCCGTTTGACGACTTCATCCAAACCGATGCAGCCATCAACAAGGGCAACTCCGGCGGCCCGCTGTTCAATGCCGAAGGCGAGGTCGTCGGCGTCAACACGATGATCTACTCGCCGGGCGGCGGCTCCGTCGGCATCGGCTTTGCTGTGCCATCCGATATGGTTCAGAAGATCGTTGCCGACCTCGAAGACGACGGCGAGATCACCCGCGGCTGGCTGGGCGTGCAGATCAAGCCGCTCTCTGAAGACGCCGCAAATGTGCTGGGCCGCGAGGCCGGCAAGGGTGTGGTGATCGAAGGCGTCGAGCCCGGCAGCCCTGCGGCGGAGGCAGGGCTGAAACCCGGCGACGTTGTGTTGCGGTTCGGTAAAACGGAAACCGTTGAAGTGCGTGATCTGACCTCCGCCGTGGCCATGAATCCCCCTGGTGCAGAGACCCGGATCCAAGTCTTGCGCAAGGGCAAAGAAGTCACCTTGAACGTGATCCTGGGCGACCGTGCCAGCCAGGATGCCTGAACCATTACATAACATCACCTCCTGCCTGGAAGCAGACAGGAGGCACGACCGCTAACTTCGCTGGACCTTTTGAAGCTGACAAGCAATCGCATTTGCAACCGTGCTGGAATCAAGACCAAGCATTCTTGTTCCGCATGCAACCGATTCATCGTATCCAAGACCGGGACGCGGGATATGAACCTGCCTTTAGACACAACTGCAGGAAATGTGATTATCGGCCCTGCAAGTCTAGCCGAAGGTGGCAAACGCCAATCTTGCCGAAGCAATCAATCAACTGTCTCAAGCAGGCACCCAGAATTAGAACAAGTTCTACCTGCTTTGGGTCGGGAATGCGGCAGGTAAAATAGTTTATTGCGCCGGCGGAATTCACATTAGAATTCAGCGGTTCCGGAACCCCTGTTACCGCAAAGCACTGTCCGTGCGCCCAGTTTGAGATCAACCACAGATATTTTGTAACGTGTGACGGGCGGAAGGCCTAGCCGGATCAGCTCATAGCATAACTGGCTTTCTTGCCCTCACAGACATGAAAAATGACGATTCTAGTGCCAAATTTGCACACAGGGTCAGTAGAAAAAACCTCTCTGGCCATGCATCTGGAGGTGATCAAAACTAGCGTGTCCGACGCACTGCCTTCGGTTAACTTTGTGCTTGTCTACGCAGAGACCAGCCTCTCAACGGCACAGCTCAAGAAAATGGGCGCCACCTATAGCAAGCGCGCAAGCCGGCGGCTCTTGAATGGCTCAGCCAAGTTGAGCGCGCTTTTCTTCTGCCAAGCGCGTCTACCAGTGTGTTTACCGAATAGGACCCAATTGGCCGCAGTAAATACCTGATCCTGGACCGGACGCCGCGGCGTCCGGATCAAGCAGCCGGTCAGTCTGCTGTCCATTCTTCTACACATACCGATGACATCAGCTCAAACAGCGCGTTGAATCCACCGAGGCCAAGCACCACAACGGCTAGTACAGCACGCTCACTTGGTTGGCCTCCATTTATCTAAGCCCACCATTTCCAATTGCAATGAGCACGAAGCATACAGTGCAGGGTCAGCACCAGCGCTCTTTGGCGGTCACGGTCATTTCTTTTCTTTCCCTAGATCGGACGAACGTAGCGGCAAATTTCCGGTACAGGCAGTTGACAGTCTTGACGGTTAGAGCTTGCCAATGACGCACGAAAAAGAATTTGGGTTCCTTGGCAAGACAATAGCCTTGGGCTCAACAGGCTATCGCACATTTCTCAATTCTAATGGCTACGGTCAGCCAAGCCTTCCAGCTTGCCTGCAAGAATGCGTTCAGGGTCAGCAAGCAGCAGTCACAATGATTTCCACCTTGAGCTCCGGCCGGGCCAGCTTTGCCTCCCCGCAGGCCCGGGCCGGGGCATGGCCCTGGGGCACCCAGGCGTCCCAGACCGCGTTCATCTCGGCAAAATCCTTCATGTCGGCCAGCCAGACAATTGCCTGCAGGATCTGCTGCGGCGATGAGTCGGCCTTTTCCAGCAGCGCTTCGACCCGGGACAGGCAGTCGCGGGTCTGTTCAACCACATCGGCGCCATCACCGACCTGGCCGCAGAGATAGGCCACACCGTTGTGCTTCACGATCTTGCTCATCCGGGGGCCGGTTTCGATCCGTTCGATCATCTTGTTCTCCTATTCAGCGGCGGTGGCAGCAGGGTCGTCCATCGCTGCCAGTTCGCCCAGTGTCACGGGTTTTATCGGCGGACGGATCCGGTAGTAACCCGTCTCATCCGGGGTCTGCCCGCTGGCCTCGGCCAGCAGCGCGGTAACCGTCAGCCCGCAGTAGCGGCCCTGGCACGGCCCCATGCCCGCGCGGCCAAAGGCCTTGGCCTGGTTCGGACCCAGGCAGCCCAGCTTGGCATAGCTGCGGATATCGCCTGCAGTGACTTCCTCGCAGCGACAGACAATGGTGCTGTCCGCAGGCCGCAGGGCGCCTGCATAGGGCGGGTAGGCCGCATCCAGAAACGGCCGGACTGCGGTTTCCCGGCTGCGCTGGCTGAACAGCGGGGCAGCCCGGCGGTCGCGCTCCTGCGCGGTGATCCGGCCCAGCTCTTCCGCCGCTTTCAGCGCCGCGATCCGCCCGGCAAATTCGGCGGCCATGGCGCCGCCGATGCCGGCACCGTCACCGGCGATCAGAACACCGTCCTTGCCGGTCTCGCCCCAGGTGCCGGTTTCCGGTACAAAGCACTGCTGCGCTTCGGACCAGGCATGCGGCACCCCGATGGAGTGCGCAGCCTGGGTGTTCGGCACCACCCCGTGATGCAGCAGGACGGTATCGCACGCGATGCTGTGCTCCTGCCCCTTGCTGCGGAAGGACACGGCTTCGGCCCGGGTGCTGCCCGTTACCGCGATGTTTGCCGCACCGGTATAGCGCGGCACGCCGGCGCGTTTGATCTCCGCCAGCATTTTCAGGCCCTTGGCCAGATAGCGCCAGCCACGCAGCGCACCCGGCAGGTGGCGGGCGGATGCCATCAGGCTGGCCGCGGTCTGGGTCTCCACCAGGGCCAGCGGAGGCGTGCCGGCACGCACCATCTGCGCTGCAATCAGATAGAGCAGCGGCCCGCTGCCGGTCAGTACGGCACAGCGCGGCAGGACGCCGGATTGCTTCAGGAGAATCTGTGCAGCGCCTGCGGTCATCACGCCCGGCAGGGTCCAGCCGGGGGCGGGCATCGGGCGTTCCAGCGCGCCGGTAGCCAGGATTATCCGTTCCGCCTCCACCTGCCCGGCCCGGCCATGCCGGGTGAAGGAGATGCGGAACCCGTCCTCGATGGCCCAGACAACGGCACCGGACAGATGCGTGATCCCGGCCCCGCCAAGACCCGCCGTCAGGGTCGCCCCACGCAGATACTCTTGCCCCAGAATGGCGCCGCGCGTGCCCGCGGCGCAGTCCACATCGCGATAGATCTGCCCGCCGGGGCGGTTCTGTTCGTCCAGCAGGATAACGCTCAGACCCTGTTGGGCTGCCTCGGCAGCGGCGGCCATGCCGGCCGGGCCGGCGCCGATGATGGCCAGGTCACAGCATTGCATCATTGGCCTCCGCTTCATGCGGACGGGCAATCTGCATACCCTCTTCCACTTCCAGCATGCAGGCCTGCTGCACGCGGCCGCCGGTTTCCACTAGGCATTCGAAACAGGCGCCCATCATGCAAAACGGCGCCCGCGGCGCGCCCGACACCGGCGTGTGGCGGAACACCTGCACGCCAACGGCCAGCAGCGCGGCGGCCAGGTTGGCGCCTGCGGGCAGGTCCAGCGCCAAACCGTCAAACCAGACCCGCACACGGGGGGCATCGCCTGCCAGCTCAAGAAACGGGGAATCGGTCTTCACTGAACACCTCCAGATCAGGGGCGGCTTCGGTGCCTTCCAGCCAGTCGGGCAGGAAGAGCGCATGGGCCGCGGCCAGGGTGATGCCGCTGTGGCAGGTGACAAGGTAAGCGCCCGGCAGTTCGGGGCTTTCCTGGTAGATCGGCAACCCGTCGGGCGACAGGATGCGCAAAGCGCCCCAGCTGCGCACCAGCTGCGCGCGGGCCAGCGCCGGATAGGCCGCGATCGCCTCGGCGGCCAAAGCGGACAGGCCCGGCTGCGTCACCCCGTCATCCAGCCCGACCTCTTCGTTGGTGGCGCCGATCTGGATGCCGCCCTCGTCCACCTGGCGGGCAATCAGCGAGGGGCGGTTGATCAGTTTCGGCATCTTCTCGGTGATCAGCACCTGGCCGCGCTGCGGCCGCACTGGTGCCTTGAAACCCAGCTTGGGGCCCAGCTCCATCGCGCCGAGCCCGGCGGAGAGCACAACCTTGCCTGCCGTAACCACGGTGCCGTCGCTGCACTGGACCTTGAAGGCATCGGGCTTGGAAACCCTGGTAACGGTCTTACCGTTCAGAACTGTGCCGCCCAGCCGCCGCACGTCCTCCGCCAGAGAGACCAGCAGGCGCAGCGGGTTTGCGTGGCCATCCTGATGATGCAGGATCGCGCCCGCCACCTTGGGGCCGATATGCGGCTCCTCGCGGCTCAGCGCGTTGCGGCCCAGAACCTCGTAAGGGTAGTTGCCGCTCAGCCTGTCCTTCAGCGCATCGTACTGCGCCACGGTGGCATAAAGCGTTTCCTCGGAGAAATGCAGGTCATAGCCGCCGTTCTGCTGCAACCCGACAGAGCGGCCGGTGCCGTCTTCCAGTTCTGCCGCAAACCCGGCCCAAGCTGCAGCGGACTGCTGGCTCCAGCTGGCATAACGCGGCTGCTTCATGCCCTTGGACTGCACCCAGACCAGGCCGAAGTTGCCGCGGCTGGCCCGGAACGCGCCGTCATCGCCGTCCAGCACCGTGACGCGCTTGCCGCGCCGGAGCAGCCCCCAGGCCACGGACAGGCCAACAACGCCGCCGCCGATCACTGCATAATCTGCTTCCATCCTGCCGTATCCCAAAGGTTGGCTGCGGTTGCGGGGCGGCGCGCGGCCGCCCCTGTCCTTGATACGGGATTACTTGCCGATCTGGTCAAGAATGCCCTGGCCCCAGTCGGCGCCAACGTCTTCCAGAACCACCGGCCAGACGTCTTGGCGCACCTTGGCGGCCATCGCAGCCAGTTCGTCGCCGCTCAGATCGACCACCTTGGCCCCCAGTTCATCGGCCAGGCGCTGCTCCCATTTGCCCTGATCCTCTTCGGCGACGGTCCAGCGCTGCGCTTCAAACTCCGCTGCGGCGGCTTTCAGCGCCTCCTGGTCATCGGCATCCAGCTCAGCCAGCGAACCGTTGGAAATGATCATGTACCAGACCTCAAAGTGAGTGTTGGCAGGCACATAGGCCTTGGTCACGTCGCGGAACGAAGCGTAATAGCCTTCGGCGCCGGAACCGATGACGCCGTCAACTACGCCGGTCTGGATCGCGGTGAACGCCTCGGAGAACGGGATCGGCGACGGGATGTAGCCCAGAGCTTCGCCGGTCAGCTGGAAACTCTTGATGCCGGGCACCCGCACCTTGATGCCGTTGGACTGCGACGGGTCGCCCGGGCTGACCGCATCGGTATTCAGCGCAATGCCGCCGAAATACACCGGGTAGGCCGCCAGCATGGTGATGTCCTGCTTGGCATAAAGCTCTGCCATCACGTCGCGCACCGCACCGCCGGGGCCGTAGATCTTGCGTGCCTCATCCCAGTTGTTGGCCAGATAGGGGAAGGAGCTGATCTGCATCCGGCGGTCAGCCGCGGCTGCGGCCGGCTGGGTTGCCATGTCGATGGCGCCAACGCTGATGCGCTCCTGCACGGTGGTGTAATCGCCGAGCGCAGAGGCCGGGAAGATGTTGATCGACACATCGCCACCGGTGGCTTCGTCCACCTGGGCTGCAAAAGCGCGCAGCTCCTTGTCGATGGTGGTGTCCTGGGGGCGCACGTGGCTCATCTTGAGGTCGGCGGCCGAGGCGAGGCCTGCCAGCGACATCAGGGCAGCAGCAGCGGTGCCGGTCAGAAAGTGTTTCATGGGTAGTCTCCTCCGTAGGGTGTCAGGTGTTTGTCAGGGGTGGGGTCAATAGCCGAAGAAACGCGGCAGAAAGAGCGACAGGTCGGGCCACAGCGAGGTCAGGAAGACCACCGGCACATAGCCTGTCAGGATCAGGATCATTGCGGGCGGGATCACCTTGGTGACCTTCACATTGCCGATCCGCGCGCCAAGGTAGAGGATCGAGGCATAGGGCGGGGTGACGCCGCCCATCGCGGTGTTGACGCCCATGATCGCGGCAAACTGCACCGGGGTGACGCCGATCGCCTGCATCAGCGGCAGCAGCAGCGGCGCAATCAGGATGATGGCGGTGACGTCGTTCACGACCATACCGACCAGGAACAGCAGGATGTTGATGAAGATCAGCAGCAGCACCTTGTTGTCGGTGATCTCGAAGATTGCGCTGACCATCTTTTGCGGGATCGCTTCATAGACGAACATCTGGCTCAGGATCATCGAGAACAGGATCATCACCATGATCGCGCCCACCGCCGTGGCGGCTTCTTTGCCGGCCTCCAGGAAGCTGTCCCATTTCAGGCCCTTGTAGATGAAGAAGCCGACCGGCAGCGCATAGATCACCGACAGCGCGGCGGCTTCCGTCGGGGTCATGATGCCGCCGTAGATGCCGCCCAGGATGATCACCGGCATCAGCAGTGCCGGGGTCGCGTTAAAGCCTTTCTTGGCCACATCGCCTGCCAGCTGGGAGAAGGTGGGCGCATCATCCAGCACCAGGTCGAACTTGCGGCTCATCCACAGGTTCATGGCCGAGAAGTTGAACATGATCAGCAGGCCCGGCCCCAGGGTCGCCAGGAAACAGGCGAGGATCGAGGTATCGGTCACCCAGCCATAGACGATCATGGTCACAGACGGCGGGATCAGCAGCCCCAGGATCGACGAGTTGGCAATCAGCGCAGTAGCGTATTCCCGCGGGTAGCCGCGCTTTTCCATCTCGGGGATCAGCAGCGGGCCGATGGCGGCGATGCCGGTCAGGCCGGAGCCGGAGATCGCGCCGATGATGGCGCAGCTGACCGCCGCCACAACGCCCAGGCCGCCGCGGATATGGCCGATGAAGGCATTGACGAAATTCAGCAGGGAGGCGGCGATGCCGCTGGCTGACATAATGGTTCCTGCCAGAACAAACAGCGGAATGGCCAGCAGAACCGGGTTGCCCAGCTGCTGGGAACCCCACAGCATCATGCCTTTCATGGTCACATCGCCCAGGAAATACATAATCATCAGGGCGGCGCCGAAACAGTAGGGCAGCGGCACGCCCAGAGTCAGGGTCAGCACCAGAACGGCGATGGCAAGGAGTGCGATTTCAATCATTTTGCGGCTCCGGCGCGCAGGGCGTTGATATGGCGGAACAGGTGCACCGCGGTGTAGAGCATCATCAGAGCCAGACCGGCCACGAGCGCCACTTCGGAATAGAATGTCGGCAGGTAGAGCGTCGGGCTCTCCTTCCAGACGCGCCAGGCGTACTGGGTGTACTCCCAGGCCCAGCTCAGCAGCCACACGCCGACGGTCAGGCTGATGATTTCCCCGATGATCGCCAGCACGGTATGGCCGCGCTCTGTCTTGATGGCGATTTCCAGCACGTTGGCGCGGATGTGGGTATCCTCGCGCGAAGCGTTCACGGCACCCAGAATGTAGAGCCAGATGGTCGGGTAGAGCATGGTCTCCTCCAGCCCCATCACCGGGATCTGCAGCAGATAGCGGGTGACCACCTGGACGAACTGGCCAAGGGCCACCAGGCAGATCAGCCCGGTCAGCAGATATTTTGAAAATGTGTCCATCTGTCCTCCTTCCGGTGTCCCCTCACCGGGTTTGGTGGATTTGGCTGGACAAGCGTCATAAGATCAATTTCAAAATATCTGTGACTCCATAAACTGACTTGATACCCCAGCCATGAACTTCTCGATCCGCCAGATCTTCACCTTCCGCGAAGTCATGCGCAGCGGCTCCATCTCCCAGGCCGCGCGCACCGTCGGGCGCACCCAGCCCGCCGTCAGCACGATGATCTCCACGCTGGAGGGCGAGCTGGGCTTCAGCCTGTTCGTCCGAGAACAGGGCAAGCTGATCCCGACGCCGGAAGCGCAGTTTTTTCTCGAGGAGTGCGAAACCGTTCTGGAGCGCATCGAGCGGATCGAACGCACGGTCAGCAAAATCCGCAGCCACGAGGCCGGCAAGCTGCGCGTCGCGTGCCACCCGGCGGCCTCCGGGATGTTCATGCCGCGGATTCTAACGGATTTTCTGCAGGGCAAGGATGAGCTTGAGGTCGCCCTGATCATGCGCTCCTCAGACGTGATCGAGGATCTGATCGCCTCGCAGCAGTTCGACATCGGCTTTGCCGAGACCCCTGCCCCGCGCCCCTCTGTCCGGCAGATGGATTTCGATCTGGAGTGCGTCTGCGTCGTTCCTGCCAGCGACCCGCTTGCGGCAGCCGCAGAGATCACCCCGCAGGATCTGGACGGCAAACCGATGGCGGTGCTGTTCGATCAGCACCCGCTGACAGTGCGGACTGAGGCCGCCTTTCACCGGAGCGGCTGCTGCTTCCATAAGCGACTGGAATTGCGGACTTGGGCGCCTGGCCTGCAATTCGTTGCGGCAGGTATGTGCTACATGATCTGTGACATGATCACCGCCTATAGCTGCCTGCAGCAGCGCCAGACCAAAGAAGATCTGGTGTTTCGCCGGTTCCGACCGCGAATCGGAACAGGCGTGTCGATCCTGACGCCGGGCTACGCCACCCAGTCGCTGACATCCAAGGCGTTCACAGAGCAGCTATGCAACGCCATCGAAAACATGCAGGCTGAACTGAACAACAGCCTCTAACAGAGGCGCACAGACCTACGGCAGTTTCCGGAACACTGTGTTGCGTGATTTGGCTGCACCTGAACTCGCCAGCCCGCCTGGAACCAAACCGTTCCAATTCTGCGAAGGCAACACTGCCAGCCTTGCACCTAAGAAGCTCTTTCTTAATCGGCCTACTAAACAGGGCGTCTCAGGCCTGCCTGTTTTTCCCACTCAGAAATAGTCGGGAAAAAATGCTCGGGTGGTAGTCCGGCAGATTTCTACTGCGCCTATTCTGCTGAACTCATCTGGATGGGCGTGAAAATCGGTCCACAAACCTTCCAGTAAAGACATGATTGCCATGGCCACTTTTTCTGGATCGCCGCGGGTGCCGCTGGCTTCGCACAGCACTCGGCAGCAGCTGCGCACATGGTCATGCAGGGCGGTTCCGCGGGTTTCGATATAACCGGGTCCCAGCGCCTGCAGATCTGGCTCGGCGCGGAAGGCAAAAGTCAGCCGGGCGCTGCGCTTGTTGAGCACCGCTTCTGAGAAATCCGTTTCGAACAGCGCCTGCAGGCGGGCGGCGGCATCTTCCGGCGTGCTGACCCCTGCGGCGGCCTGGCTGGTGAAGCTCTGCCAGGCGTCATTGTACTGCCGCGTCATGTGGATGGCGAGTTCGCGAATCAGATTGTCCTTGGACTGGAAATGCAGGTTGATCATGCCGCGCGACAGCCCGGATTCCTCCTGAATACGGCTGATCGTGGCGCCGCTCACGCCGTGCCGGAGGATTACGCTGGCAGTAGCTTCCAACAGGACCTCCCGGTGCAGATCCTTGTCTACCTTCCGCTTTTTCTTGGCTTCTTCGGCACTTGCCATCTGCCCGCCCCTCTTTTTCTTGCCACAGGCCCGCCGCCTTTCCAGCACCATGCCCGCGTTTGCAACAGATTTCCATCGACAATGAACGATCATTCACTTAAGCATAATGTATGAACGTTCATTCATGATAGCAACACTCCGGACAGAGGGCCGAGATGACCAAACTTGGAAACGACTTCGAAAACTTCAAAACCTGGGACAAGGAGAATTACTTCCATCCGTGGGAAGGGCTGGAAGTCCAGAGTGCCGGAAAAGCCGACAGGACGTTCAGCGAGTACGCCGAAGGCATCTATGTCTACGACGAACACGGCAACAAGATGATCGACGGCCCCGGCGGCATGTGGTGCATGCAGCTGGGCTACGGCAACACGGAAATCGCCGATGTGATGGCGGCGCAGGCCCGCAAGATGGCCTATTGCTCGCCCTTCAGCGAGGCCACATCCGTCAGCGCGGAATTCGCCCATGCCATCGCCGAACGCGCACCGGGCGACCTCAACCGGGTCTACTTCACCACCGGCGGCTCCACCGCGGTGGACACCGCCATCCGCTTTGTCCACTTCCGCAACAACCTGCTGGGCAAGCCGTCCAAGAAAAGGATCATCACCCGGGCGCATGCCTACCACGGCGGCACCTATCTGACCGCCTCGCTCAGCGGCAAGCCAAGCGAGCGCCAGTGGTTCGACACTGACCAGTCCATCCCCCATTTCCTACCGGACGTGAACGCCTTCCGCCGCCCCCAGGGCATGAGCATCGACACATTCCTGGATGAAAAGGTGGCGGATCTGGAAAACGCCATTTTGGAATTGGGCGCGGACAATGTCGCCGCCTTCATCGCAGAGCCGGTGCTGGGCTCCGGCGGCGTGATCGTGCCGCCCGCGGGCTACCACAGCCGCTGCCTGGAGGTCTGCCACAAGCATGACGTTCTCTACATCTCGGATGAGGTCGTCACCGGCTTCGGCCGCCTCGGCCACTGGTTCGCCTCCGAGGAGCTGTTCGGCATTACCCCCGACATCATCACCTGCGCCAAAGGGCTGACCTCGGGCTATGCGCCGATGGGTGCCGCGATCTTCTCCGACCGGCTGTTTCAGGACATCGAGGGCGATATCTCCAAGGACGTCTATTTCACCAGTGGCTACACCTATTCCGGCCATCCGGTCTGTGCCGCCGCGGGCCTCAAGAACATCGAGATCTTCGAGCGTGACGGCATTTTGGAGCATGTCCGTAAGGTGACGCCGCATTTCCAGAAGCGCCTGCATCAGATGCTGGAGCTGCCGCTGATCGCGGATGTGCGCGGCATGGGGCTGGTGGGCTGCATCGAATGCTCGCTGACCCGCGACGGCCAGGCCAGCGCCGAGATTGACGCCACCATCGGCGCCGTGATCGACGCCCGCTGCCAGGAACTGGGGCTGATGGTCCGCCCCTACGGCAGCATGGCGATCTTCTCGCCGCCGCTGGTGATCACCAAAGCCCAGATCGACGACATGTTCGACATTCTGACCGAAGGCGTCCAGCGCGCAACCCGGGAACTGCTGGGCCAGGGCCTTGAACTGGAGGCAATGCGGGCCTGAGGCCCGCATCCCTTAGAAGAACCAAAACAAACCCAACACGGGAGGGAACCATGAAAACCAAGCTGACAACCAGCCTGCTGGCCGGATCGGCTGCCATCTGGGGCGCCGCCGCTGCGGCAGAAGGCGAACTGGTGATCTACAACTGGAGCGACTACCTGGACCCCGCGATCATCGAGGCGTTTGAATCCGAGACCGGCATCGACGTCACCTATGACACCTATGATTCCAACGCGATGCTGGAAACCAAGGTGCTGGCGGGCAGCTCCGGCTATGATATCATCGTCCCCTCCTCCACCGGCACCGCGCGGCTGATCTCGGCCGGGGTGCTGCAAAAGATCAACAAGTCGAAGATCCCCAACCTGCAGCACGTCTGGCCCAAGATCGCCGGCCTGATCGAGACCTTCGATCCCGGCAATGAATACCTGGTGCCTTACAACTGGTGGACCTTCGGCATCGCCTACAACAGCGGCAAGCTGGCAGAGCGGCTGGGTGCGGACCACCCCAAGTCCTGGGACCTGCTGTTTGATCCGGAGATCTCCGGCAAGCTTGCTGACTGCAGCGTGATGATCGTGGACTCTCCTATCGACGTGATCGGCGCCGCGCTGATCGACATGGGCCAGGACCCGAACACCAGCGACAAGGATCAGATCACCGCCGCCGGGGCGCATATCGGCGCGATCCGGGACAATATCGCCCAGATCTCCACCGATGCCATGATCGGCGCCCTGTCCGACGGCGATGCCTGCCTCGGCCTGACCTGGAGCGGTGACGCCTATTGGGCCGCCGATGGGGCCAAGGAAGCCGGCAATGGTGTCAACTTGGAATACATCATCCCGGAAGAGGGCACGCTGCTGGACTTTGACGGCCTCGCTATCCTGGCTGATGCCAAAAACGTGGATGAGGCCCATGCCTTCCTGAACTACCTGCTGCAGCCTTCGGTCTCAGCCCAGAACGCCAACTTCATCCGCTACGGCAGCGCCAATCTCACCGCCCAGGCTGAGATCGATCCGGAGCTGACCAGCAACCCCGCCGTCTATCCGACCGAGGCGACGATGGAGATGCTGACCACCCCGGTGCTTCAGGACCGCAAGACCGAGCGCCTGTACACCCGCACCTGGTCCAAGGTCCGCACCGGCCAGTGAACCCCGGCGCGGCTTCCGGGCCGCGCCAATCCAGCCCTGCTGCGGCCTGCGGGCCGCGCATCAATTGCCCTGCCGCGGCGCCCGCTCACATCGCGGCAGGGACTTGCAACAGGGGAACCTGCACCAATGAACTTCCATGATCCGGCCAGTGCCGCCGCCGCCCGGGCCGAACCCGCCAGTCCGCTGAAACCAGCCCGCCCGCCCTTGATCCGCTTCGAGAATGTGACCAAGACCTTTGGCAGCTTCACTGCGATCTCGGATCTGAACCTGGATATCCAGGAACGCGAGTTCTTCTCGCTCCTCGGCCCCTCCGGCTGCGGCAAGACCACGATGATGCGGCTGCTGGCCGGGTTTGAGGAGGTGACCTCAGGCCGCATCCTGCTGGACGGCCAGGACCTGACCGGCATCCCCGCCAACCGGCGCCCGATCAACATGATGTTCCAGTCCTACGCGCTGTTTCCGCATATGACGGTGGCGAAAAACATCGGCTTCGGGCTCAAACAGGAGCGCTGGAAGAAGCGCGACATCCAGGACCGGGTCGACGAAATGCTGGCGCTGGTGCAGCTCGAAGGCTTCGCGGACCGCAAGCCGCACCAGCTGTCCGGCGGTCAGATGCAGCGGGTGGCGCTGGCGCGCTCTTTGGCCAAGAAACCCAAGGTGCTGCTGCTGGACGAGCCGCTGGGCGCGCTCGATAAGAAGCTGCGTGAAGAGACCCAGTTCCAGCTGATGGACGTGCAGGACCGGCTGGGCCTCACCTTCATTATTGTCACCCACGACCAGGACGAGGCGATGACCGTCTCCTCCCGCATCGCAGTGATGAAGGCAGGCAAGCTGCTGCAAACCGACACGCCTGCGCGGATCTACGAGCATCCGGCGTCCAGCTATGTCGCTGATTTCATAGGCAACGTGAACCTGATCAATGTTGAGCTCGCGGGCATGGAGGGCGATCTGGCGCTGGCCCGCTGGGATGGCGGAACCCGGCTGGCGATCCGCCCGCAGCCCGAGGATGTGATGACCCCCGGCGCCCGCAAGACACTGGTGCTGCGTCCCGAGAAGATCCACGTCACCAAGGACCGGCCCGCAGACGCCCACAACGTGAACATGGTGGAGGGCACGGTTGAGGAGATCTCCTACACCGGCAGCGCTTCCACCTTCCTGGTGCGGCTCGACGGCGGCATGCTGATCCGCGCTCAGGAGGCCAACCGCCTCCTGACCTCGCGCCGCGAAATCGACTGGAACGACCGGGTCTGGCTCAGCTGGCGCGCAGGCGCCTGCGTGCTGGTCGACGCGTGAGGGCCGGACCATGAGGACATCACGCCGCCTGCTGATCCTGCTGCCCTATCTCTGGCTGGGGCTGTTCTTCCTGGTGCCCTTCCTGATCGTCATCAAGATCGCGCTGTCCGATTCCGTCACCGCCAGCCCGCCCTATGCCCCGACATTCAGCCTCGATGAGGGGCTTGCAGGCCTGCGCGCCTCCTTCGCGCAGTTCGATTTCGAGAACTTCCTCTGGCTGGCCGAGGACGGCATCTATCTCAAGGCCTATCTCAACAGCGTGAAGGTCGCCGCCATCGCAACCCTGCTCACCCTGCTGATCGGCTACCCGGTGGCCTATGCCATGGCCAAGGCGCCGCAGGACTGGCGCAAAACCCTCCTCCTGCTGGTGATCCTGCCGTTCTGGACCAGCTTCCTGATCCGCATCTACGCTTGGATCGGCATACTCAAGAACGAGGGCTTCCTGAACCTCGCGCTGATGAAACTTGGCATCATTGAACAGCCGCTGGCGATCATGCACACGGAGATCGCGGTCTATGTCGGCATCGTCTATTCCTACCTGCCGTTCATGATCCTGCCGCTGTATGCCTCGCTGGAACGGATCGACGGCTGGCTGCTGGAAGCCGCCGAGGATCTCGGCTGCGGCGCCCTTGCCGCCTTCCGCCAGATCACCCTGCCGCTGTCACTGCCGGGGGTGGTTGCGGGCTGCTTCCTGGTCTTCATCCCGGCGATCGGCGAGTTTGTGATACCCGACCTCCTGGGCGGCTCCGGCACGCTGATGATCGGCAAGACCCTGTGGCTCGAGTTCTTCTCCAACCGCGACTGGGGCGTGGCGGCGGCGGTGGCCATCGTACTGCTGACCATCCTGATCGTGCCCATCGTGCTGTTCCAGCGCCACCAGCAGAAACATCAGGAGGAGCTGGGATGATCCGCCGTTTCAACATGTTCAACCTGACCTCGCTGACCTTCGGCCTGGCCTTCCTCTACCTGCCGCTCTTGCTGGTGGTGATCTACTCTTTCAACGACTCCCGCCTGGTCACCGTCTGGGGCGGTTTCAGCACCAAATGGTACGGCATCGTGCTGAACAACGACGCCTATCTGGAGGCCGCCTGGATCACCCTGCGCATCGCCTTTGTCTCGGCCACGCTGGCGACAGTGCTGGGCACGCTCAGCGCGGTTGTCATGGTGCGGGCGGGCTCCTTTCCGGGCCGCACGCTGTTCTCCGGCATGATCTTTGCGCCCTTGGTGATGCCCGAGGTGGTGACCGGCCTGTCGCTCCTCCTGCTGTTCGTTGCAATCGGTCTCGACCGCGGATTCTGGACCATCACCATTGCGCACGCGACCTTTTCCATGTGCTATGCATCGGTAGTGATCTCCTCCCGGCTGGCCAGCTTCGACCGCTCCCTTGAAGATGCCGCGCTGGATCTGGGGTGCACGCCGCTTTCGGCCTTTCGCCAGGTGACCCTGCCGGTGATCGCGCCTGCAGTGATCTCGGCCTGGCTGCTTTCATTCACCCTGTCGCTTGATGATTTGGTGATCGCCACCTTCACCTCCGGCCCCGGCTCCACCACCCTGCCGATGAAGCTTTATTCCTCGGTCCGGCTGGGTGTTTCGCCAGAAATCAACGCGCTGTCCACGATGCTGATCGGTATCGTTACCTTTGGCGTCATCGCCGCGTCGCTGATCAACCGGCGGCAGGAGCGGCGCCAGAAACAGGAAAACCGCGCGGCGGCCGCCGCCGCGTGAAACGCAATCAAACAAATTTGGATACGGCAATGCAGTACAACATGTCCCAGTTCTATATCGGCGGCACCTGGACAGGTCCCCTCGGCAGCAGCTCGGCGGAGGTGATTAACCCCGCGACAGAACAATCCATGGGCCCGCTCGCGCTTGGCAGCGAAGCTGACATTAATGCCGCTGTCGCCGCGGCGAAGGCGGCGCTGCCCGGATTTGCCGCCACCAGCCGCGAGGACCGCATTGCGCTCCTTGAAAGGGTTCTGGAGGTCTACACCTCCCGTATTGATGATTTCGCAAAAGCCATCTCGCTGGAGATGGGTGCCCCGATCACCATGTCGCGCGAGATGCAGGCGCAGGTTGGCATCGACCACCTGGAGGCCATCATCGCCGACCTGAAAGCGCTCGATTTCGAGGAAACCCTGCCCAATGGCGACACGCTGGTGCGGATGCCGGCTGGCGTCTGCGGGCTGATCACGCCCTGGAACTGGCCGATCAACCAGATCGTGCTGAAGGTCGGCCCTGCTCTAGCTGCGGGCTGCACTATGGTGCTGAAGCCCTCCGAGCTGACACCGCTGTCGGCGATCCTCTATGCCGAAGTGCTGCACGAGGCCGGCGTGCCCGCGGGCGTCTTAAACCTCGTCCACGGCGAAGGCCAGGTGGTTGGCGCCGCGCTGTCGCGCCACCCGGATGTCGCCCTGATGTCCTTCACCGGCTCCACCCGCGGCGGCGTCGCAGTGACCCGCGAAGCCGCGGAAACCGTCAAGAAGGTGGCGCTGGAGCTTGGCGGCAAATCCCCAAACCTGGTGTTTGCCGACTGCGATCTGGAAACCGCCATCGCCGAAGGGGTGGAAGCCTGTTTCGTCAACACCGGCCAAAGCTGCGACGCCGCCACCCGGATGCTGGTGGAGCGCAGCGTTTACGGCCGCGCGGTGGAGCTGGTGCAGGCGAAATGCGCGCAAATGACCGTGGGCAATCCGGCGGAACCGGGCGATCACATGGGGCCGCTGTCCAGCGCGCAGCAATACGCCCGCGTGCAGGAGATGATCGAGGCCGGCATCGCCGAAGGCGCGCGGCTGGTGGCCGGCGGGCCGGGCAAGCCGGAAGGCTTTGAGGCCGGTTATTATGCCTGCCCCACAATCTTCGCCGATGTGACCAACGACATGCGCGTGGCGCAGGAGGAAATCTTCGGCCCGGTGCTGGTGATGATCCCCTTCAGCAACGAGGAAGAGGCCATCGCCATCGCCAATGACACGCCCTACGGCCTGTCGGCCTATGTGCAGACCGGCGACAGCACCCGCGCAGGCCGCGTTGCCCGGGCGCTGCAGTCCGGCATGGTCAATGTGAACGGCGCCTTCCTGGGTGCAGGCTCCCCCTTCGGCGGGGTCAAAATGTCGGGTGTCGGGCGCGAGGGCGGCCGGGAAGGCATCCTCGAATTCCTCGAAACCAAGGTGATCGCTGCCCCCTGAGGAGGGCCGCAAGAACGGACCAGCGCCATGAAGAACCTCAGCCGCATCTACGACGCCCACGCCTACGACACCGAAGTCCCGGTCGGCAGCTACTGGGACGCCACGCTGCCCGCCGCCCCTGCCTATCCCGCGCTGGACGGCGACCGGCGCGCGGGAGTCGCGATAATTGGCGCCGGCTACACTGGCCTCAGCGCGGCACTGCATCTGGCCCGCGACCATGGCGAGGCGCCGCTGGTGATCGACGCAGCCCAGCCCGGCTGGGGTGCCTCGGGGCGCAATGCCGGCTTCTGCGGCTTCGGCGGTGCCAAGCTGGGCGGCAGCGCCATTATCCGCCGCTTCGGCGAGGACGATCTGCGCGCCTTCTACAGCGCCCAGAAGGAGGCGGTTGCGCTGGTCCGCGATCTCACCTCGCCTGGCGGCATCGAGGCCGATGTGCAGGAGGACGGCGAATACTGCCTGGCCCACAGCCCCCGCGCGGCTCGCGCCCTGCCGGAAATGGCCGCAGGCCTGCGCCATTACGCCGGGGTGGACTGCCCGGTGCTGTCAGCCTCAGAAATGCGGCAGGAGGGCCTGCACGGCGACGGCTTCTACGGCGGATTTCTGCTGCCCCTGGGCTTTGGCCTGAACCCGGGCAAATACGCGGCCGGCCTGGCCCGCCTTGCGCAGCAGGCGGGCGCCGTGATCCACGGCGGCACCCCGGCGCTCTCGGTGCAGCAGGAGCGCTGCGGCACCTATGCCGTCGAAACGCCTTCGGGCCGCATCATCGCCGACCGGCTGATCATCGCCAGCAACGGCTACAGCAGCGACAACCTGCCGGACTGGCTGCGCGGGCGCTATTTGCCGGTGGTCTCGCATATAATGGTGACGCGGCCCCTGACCGAAGGCGAGAAACAGGCGCAGGGCTGGACCACCCGGCGCATCGCCTATGACACCCGCAACCTGCTGCATTACTTCCGCCTGCTGCCGGACAACCGGGTGCTGTTCGGGATGCGCGGCACCAGCAACATCACCCCCGGCTCCACACAGCAGATGCGACGCCGGATCCGCCGTGATTTCGAGATGATGTTCCCGGCCCTTGCCAAGGCTGAAACTGAATACCATTGGAGCGGCCTGGTCTGCCTGACCCGCGGTCTCACCCCCTATGCCGGGCAGATCGGAGACTGGCGGCGCGCCTGGACCGGATTTGGCTACCACGGCGGCGGCGTTGCAATGGCGACATATACTGGGCGGCTGATTGCTGGAATTGCCGCCGGAAAGCCATGCGTTTCCCCTTTACCCGAGCTCATGAAGGTGCAGCCTTCAACGTTCCCATTGCTGAGTTTCCGCCGCCACCTCCTACCTCTAGCGTACACATATTACGGCATGAAAGACCTGCATTAGGAACTTCCGCGCTGGCTCAACTGAACAGACTCGCTGCGCGTGGAACACTTCCGGTACAACCGGGGGCGGTTGCGTTTTCGGTGCAGAGCAGAACTTCCGAACTGAATTTTCTCATCGTGTAAGAAAACCAGGATTTACCGGCCTGTGCCATCAAAGCGAAACCTCAACCTGTCTGAGCGCAAGGTTTGCCACCCCGTGCAATGCGTCTGCTGTTGCACCGTCACGGGCTTGCGCTGCAAACCCCTGGATCAGCACCGAGACAAATTTTGCCAGCAAGTCCGGCTTGACGGATACAACCATGTCCCCGTCGGCGATACCGCGCCGGATCCGGTCTGCGATCATCGACTCGCTGGCTTGCCTGTAGCCGGCAAGCAGTTCCTGCGCGCATTCGCTGCCTTTGCCGCAATTGGTTGCGGCACTGATCAGGAGACAGCCCTTGGGCCTTTGTTCCGTGCAAAAGGCCTCAATCGCCTCGGACACAAGGCGGCGTAGAGCCTTGGCGGCAGTTGCTTCTTCATCAAGGGCGCGAGGGGCGTAAGCCGCAACATGCTTGACATAATGGGCGGTGCAGCGTTCAAACAGCGCCTGTTTGTTGCCAAAAGCCGCGTAAATACTGGGCGGGTTCAATCCCATGGCAGCACTGAGTTCTGCCATGGACGCAGCCTCATATCCTCGTTCCCAAAACAGCAGCATCGCCTGCTCAATCACGTGATCGGTGTCAAAGGACCGCTGCCGCCCCATGGCTGCCTCCATTATTATTTACCGATCACTACACAAATGTGCTTGACCCGGCAAGCCGCCCATTGTTTATCAATCACTACAGAATAGGTGGAGGCTAGGATGAAAGCAGCAGTTATCGAGAGTTTTGGCGGGGTGGAAGTGTTCCGGATAGCGGAACAGCCGCACCCCGAACCCAAGCCGGGGGAGGTGCTGATCCGGGTCCATGCGTCCAGTGTGAACCCTGTGGATGCGGGGGTCCGGTCTGGACGGATCCTACCCTATGACCCAGCCCAATTTCCGATGATCCTAGGCTGGGATGCGGCAGGCACTGTCGAGACGCTTGGCCCTGAAACGGAAGGGTTTGCCCCCGGAGACCGGGTGATGGTGCTCTCACCGCAACCAGGATCGCTGGTAGGCACCCATGCGGAATTTACCACCCTGCCTGCCAGCCAGATTGTGAAGATTGCCGATGCGGTTTCTTTCATCACAGCCGCTGCAATGCCTTTGATCGGCAGCACCGCACTGGCGGCATATCAAGCGCTGGATCTGCCGCCGGGCGCCCGTGTTCTGGTCAACAATCCCAAAGGGGCGGTTGGCGCAATGGCTGCAGCGATCGCGCCTTTGCTGGGGTTCGAACTCGCGGCCTCTGATGCACAAGACGTAGATGGCGCCATTGACGTGCGCGGCGGTGAACATGCGCATCAGGCTTTTGCTGCGGTGAAGGACAGCGGGGCCTATGCAACCATTGTTCCGGAGTGGTGGAAGCCGGGCGGGGTCTTTACCGCAGCGCGGGGCATCACCCCAGTGACAGTTCAAAATCCCGCCAATCAGCAGGTTCTGCTGCCATTGTCGGATTGGCTGGCCCAGGGCGTCCTGGATCCGGGGATCGAGGAGATCATGCCGCTTCACCGGATCGCAGAGGCGCACCGGAGGCTGGAGGCGCCCGGACGTACCGGCAAGTTTGTTCTGGACCATACCTGCTGACACCTGCAGCGAAAGGCACAGGCAGGGCCGCCCCCGCCTGTGCCGGTTTTTCGTGCTGCCGAAGGGTCCCGGATTGCTACGCGGGCGCGGGCACGCCCATTGCAGCAGCCGCCCGGGCCAGACACTGCTGCGCGTCATCCATGAGGTCTGCGAGAATGCGGCCTGCAGGCGCGGCCGAGCGGATCAGGCCGATGCCTTCGCCGGCAAAGGCGGTTGCCACATCAGGATCGCCTGCATCCTGAGCTGCCAACCATTTAGCGGCTTCAGCGCCTGCTTCCATCCTCAAGGCATCTTCGGAGCCGTGCCATTTCTGAATGAAGGAATTGCGCAGCACACGGCCATTGTAGCGCGCAGGCCAATCATAGCCGCGGACCACGTCGACCACCTTGGTGCGGATCGTATCGTCACCGGTCGCAGCAAGCGCGCGATCCAGGATGCGGGGATGCACCAGCGCCTCGTGCGAGGCCCAGAACCGGGTGCCGATCACCGCACCATCTGCACCCAGCATCAGGGCCGCAGCCAGACCGCGCCCGTCGGTGATGCCGCCTGCGGCACAGAGCAGCGCCGTGCTGTTCCGGCGCGCGATTTCGTCCGCTATCTCGGGAACCAAAGCAAAGGTGCCGCGCGCTTCGCCATGGCCGCCGGCGTCCGCCCCCTGAGCCACAAGAATGTCCGCGCCGCAGTCCAGCGCCTGTCGGGCATCGCGCAGGGTTTGGACCTGGCAGATCAGCGGCACGCCGGCATCCCGGATCGCAGGCGCAAATGGCGCCGGGTTGCCGAAGGACAGGAACACCGACGCGGGATCCTGCGCCAGTACCAAATCAAGCAGATCCGGCTGTTCCGCCAGCTTCCAGGTGATCAGCCCGCAGCCCGCGCGGGCCCCCGCGGCGGCTGTGAACTGCTGTTCAATCCAGCCGGCATCACCATAAGCCCCCCCGATCATGCCCAGCCCGCCGGCTTGGGTGACGGCGCGGGCCAACGCGCCGCCCGCAGCAAAGGCCATCGGCGCCTGGATCACCGGACAGGTGATCCCCAGCGCCTCTGTCAGCCGCGTCTTCATTGCGCTTTCCTCCGGTATTCCTGCACCGGCAGGCCGCCGACACCCCAATCCTCCAGCCGGACCTCGTCAATCACGACAAAGGTGGTTGCTGGATTCTTGCCCAGAATGTCTTGCAGAAGACCGGTGACCCCGGTAATCAGCTGCGCCTTTTGATCTGCGCTTGGGCCGTTGCCATCAGGGCCGCCTTCGCGGGTCACCTTGATATTCACATAAGGCATGAGTCAGTCCTTTCGTGGAGCATAGGAAAACACTTTCGCAACGATGCGCCATTCGGTGCCGTGGCGAACCAGGGCCAGCAGGTCGTGGAAGTCCCGGCCCATCATGGTCATCCGGGCGCTGACATGGGCCAGACGGTTGCTGGCAAAGGCAATCTCCAGGATCTCCTCCTCGCGCGGGTCGCCGCGTTTGGCGGGCGGCTCACGCCCGTCGACGCGGGTCATGTAGGTCTCAAGATCCAAGTAAAGCTCATCGCCTTCAGTGGCGCAGACATAGGCCAGCTGCGGGTGGAAGATCTCGCGCAGCATGGTGCTGTCGGCCTGGTGGAGGCCCTCAAAATAGGCCCCCATCAGTTCGCCGACCGCTTTGTGATCGGCGGGCGTCATTGGATCAACCCTTCGGCGCGCATCGCTGCCTGTGCCGATGGACGGGCTGCACTGCGGTTCACAAAGGCGGCAAGATTGGGCCAGCGGGCCAGGTCGATACCGGTGAAATTTGCCCAGTTCGAGACAACGAACAGGTAGGCATCCGCCACCGAGAACTGGTCTTCAATCAGCCACTCTCGGCCATCCGCCAGCTGGGTTTCAATGAAATCGAACTTGCCCGCAACAGCGGTACGCGCAGCGTCCTTGCCGGCCTCGGATGTGCCCTCGCGGAACAGCGGGCCAAAGGCCTTGTGCAGCTCACTCCCGATCCAGTTGAGCTGTTCCTGCATCCGGGCCCGGGCCAGGGTGCCAGCCTCCGGCGCCAAGCCTGCCTCCGGGTGGCTGTCCGCGATATACTGCAGAACCGCTGCCCCTTCAGTCAAAATGCTGCCATCGTCCAGGCCCAGGGCCGGAACATAGCCCTTGGGGTTGATCGCGCGGTAGTCCGCACCCGTTTCAGTCCTGCCCGCGGCGGTATCGACGGCTTCAATTTCAAACGGGCGGCCGGTTTCATGCAGGGCGATATGGCTTGCCAGCGGGCAAGCACCGGGCTTGTAGTAGAGTTTCATAACAGTCTCCTGTGTTGGTGATGCCCTCTGACTACCTCCGAATATGATTGATTGATAATATTGTGTTTTCAGCACTATGATCGAAAAAATCGAACATGTTGGAAGCTCATGAAACATGACCAGCTCATTGCCCTGGACGCCATTGTCATAACCGGCACATTCCGCGGCGCGGCGGAGCGCCTGCACAAATCGCAATCCGCCATCAGCCACACAATCCGTCAGTTGGAAGAGGAGCTGGAATTGGAGCTGCTCAGCCGCGAAGCCTACCGCCCCGCACTCACCCCAGCAGGCGAAATCTTCTACCGCGAGGCGTCGCGGGTTCTGCGCCAGATGCAGGGGCTGAGATCCACCGCGGCCCGGCTGCGCGCCCGCGAAGAGCCGGAGCTGACCGTCGCCGTCAGCGCAACAATGGATTTGGACCCTTTGCTGCCGGCCCTTGCAGAAACCGGGCGGCGCCACCCCGCAACACATCTGCGGCTGCGGATGGAGATGATGGGCGGCCCGATCGCCCGGCTGATGGAGGGCAAGGCAGATATCGCGCTCGCGTCCCTTGATGGGGTGCCATTGGACGAAGTTGAGGCTGAACCGGTTGCCGAGGTCACGATCCGGCCCGTGGCCAGCCCTGATCTTGGCCTGCCGTCCGGTTCCCGCGCATTGTCCGCATCCGAAATGCAAGGCCACGTGCAGGTGGTTGCCGCCGGCACCGGCGGCGCGGCGCATGAACAGAGCCGCGACCTGCTGTCTGGCGGGCTGAAGTGGACCGTTTCCGATCTCACGGCCAAGAAGAAAGTGATCCTCGCCGGGCTCGGCTGGGGTGGTTTGCCCGACCATATGACAGATGCTGAGCGACGCTCCGGAGCGTTGCTGTCCCTGAACCTGGAAGGGTTTCCTCTTCGCCGGACCATGCTCTACAAGATGAGACGCAGGGACCAAACAGTAGGAGTCGTTGCCAATGAACTTTGGAGCAAAATCGGTACTGCCAAGCCGGACTAAATCAGGAAACCCCTAGGACTGCTAACCTTCTGCAGCTGAAGCAGAACGCTATCATATTAAAGCGAAAGCTTTCCAAGGGCGACGTGGCTGGCTCCTACCCGGCTTTCATCACGGTGTCATGTGCTGCAGCGCAGATTTGCCCGGCCCGCCATTCGTGTGCCGTACAGCCTTTTTCAGTTTGTAAAAGGCTGGGCTGCCGGACAAAACGGACCGCTGCCTTTGAAACCCAATTAAGTCGGAAATTGGCCCTCCGAACAGACCCCGGCAGGAAAGAAGCCCTGGCGCACTCCGCCAGGGCCCTGATTTTTGAGGGGCCAGGCGGTTATCAGACACCCGCCATCTCGCGTTTTTCCGCGTTCCTGAAGAAGATCAGGTAGAAAACCGGCGCGGCCACCAGCGTCAGCACGGTCGCAAAGGCCAGCCCGCCCATGATGGTGATTGCCATCGACACGAAAAACGCATCGGTCAGCAATGGCGCCATGCCAAGAATGGTGGTCACTGCTGCCAGCATCACCGGGCGCAGGCGTGAGACCGAGGCTTCGACAATGGCTTCGCGCAGAGGCTTGCCGGTTTCGCGCACCAGGTCGATCTCCTCGACCAGCACGATGCCATTCTTGATCAGCATACCGGACAGGCTGAGCAGACCCAATAGTGCCGTGAAAGTGAAGGGGAAACCGGTTCCCAGCAGCCCGATCACCACGCCGTTCACCGACATCGGCACCAAGAGCCAGATGATCACCGGCTGGCGGATTGCGTTGAACAGCAGTACCGAAATCAGCACCATTATCAGCAACGTCACCGGCAGCTGCTTGCCAAGGCTTTCGTTAGCGTCGCCAGAGCTTTCATGCTCGCCGCCCCATTCCATCATGTAGCCGGGCGGGATGTCCATCGCCTCGATGGTTTCCTGCACTTGGGCAAAAACGGTGGCCGCAGTCATGTCCGGCGGGATGTCGGCGCCAACAGTGAGCGTCGGCAGTCGGTCCCGGCGATGCACCAACGTGTTTTCCACCTCGACATCGATGCCATCAATCATCTGCTCCAGCGGCAGGAACTTTCCGGCAGAAGAAGAGAAAACAACCTGATCATAGATGTTGTAGGAGTCCTCCTGCGCTCGGCGTACCACGATGGGGATCAGCCGGTCATGTTCCCGGAAGACGCCCATCTGCACACCATCGGTGGAGAACTGCAGCGCGTCGGCGATGTTTTCCCGGGTGACGCCGGCAGTCTGTGCCCGGTCGGTAGCATAGACAGGTTTCAGCACCGGCTCCTGCTCACGCCAGTTTTGACGCGGGAGCAGGATATTGGGGGAAGCCGCTTCCAGCCGCCGGATCGCTTCTTCGCCCAGGCGGCGCAGGACGCGCGGGTCGGGACCGGAGAAGCGCACCTGGATCGGATCACCGCCACCCGGGCCGAACACCAGCCGCTTGGTACGGAACTCACCCTCAGGGAAGCGGGATTGGCCAAAAGCCTCCAGCTCAGCCTGCAGCGGCGGGATGGCGTCCAGGTTTGCGGTACGGATGATCAGGTGGCCGTAGCTGGGGTTCGGCTTTTCGGCAGAATAGGTCAGCATGAAACGGGTTGCCCCCTGTCCCGTGAAGGAGGCCACCGAAACCACATCATCGCGGGCGCCCAGCCAGTCCTCGAACACCTGCAGATGCTCGGAAGTGGTGTGTATCGATGTGCCCTGAGGCAGCTTGTAATGAACAAAGAACAGCGGGGTGTTGGAGTCCGGGAAGAACTGCTGCCGCACTTGCCCGAAACCGAAAAAGCAGACCACGGTGACGGTAATCAGCCCAGCGACGACCATCCAGCGCAGCTTCAGAGATGCCCGCAGAATTGCGCCGTAGGTGCGGAACAGAACACCATCATAGGCATCACTGTCCCCCTCCTTGCCCTGCTTGAAGAAGTAGTGGCCCAGCAGCGGGGTGGCCGTCAGAGCCAGGAACCAGCTAAGGAGCAACGAAATGGCAATCACCGCAAACAGCGAGAACAGGAACTCACCAGTCGCATCCGGGCTGAGACCGATACCGGCAAAGGCCATGATGCCGATCACCGTAGCGCCAAGCAGCGGGATTTGGGTTTTTGACGCCGCATCGTGTGCCGCCTCGCGGGAAGTCTTGCCGCGCAGCATGGAAATTTGCATCCCCTCCGCCACAACAATGGCATTGTCGACCAGCATCCCCATGGCAATGATTAGCGCACCAAGCGAAATCCGCTCCATCTCGATCGAGAACATGTTCATGAAGAACAGTGTGCCCACCACTGTCAGCAGCAGGGTTGTGCCCACCACAACAGCGGCGCGCCAACCCATGAACAGCGCCAGCACGACCACCACGATGGAAACCGACATGGCAAGGTTTACCAGAAAGTCGTTGGAGGCCTGCTCGACCACCATATGCTGCTGATAGATTGGTTTCAGATCGACACCATAGGGGATCTGGCTGTCCAGTGCGGCGAGCTTGGCGTCAACGTTCTTGCCCACTTCAACGATGTTTTCGGTGGCAAGGCCGGCAATCCCGAGAGTGAAGGCTTCAACCCCATCAAAGCGGATGATCAGATCCGGATTGTCGATGCGGCCACGATGCACGTCGGCCATGTCGATCACGTTAACCACCTCACCCTGCCAGCCGATCGCTAGGCCCTGGATTTCGGAAACCGAGTCCGAGCCTTCAGGCGCGCGCATCAGAGTTTCGGCTGGCCCGGCGTCCAGACTGCCTGCAGAGCGGACCGAGTTGGACGTGGCCAGCGCGTTGCTGATCGCGTCAATCGGAACATTCTGATTGACCGAAACCGCGAGCGTGGGTTCAACAAAGATCGCCTCCTGCGGCAACCCCGCGATTTCAACATCGGCCACCCCGTCCACCGTCAGCAGCTCGCGCCGCAAGTAGGTTGCCAGATCATGCTTTTCGGCGTCCGTGTAGCCCTCCGCCGTTACCGCATAAAATAGGCCGAACACATCGCCGAAGCCGTCGTTCACAACCGGCTGGCTGACACCCTCCGGCAAAGCGCGGGCGGCATCGCGTACTTCCGCACGCAGTTTGGTCCAGATGGCAGGCAATTCGGTGCCATCGTACGTATCCTGCATCTCCACTTCGATCAGGGAGAAGCCGGGCTGGTTCACCGAAGTGATCAGCTTGACCTCGCCCATTTTCTGGATCGCTGATTCCAGAGGCTCGGAGACTTCGCGCGCAACCTGCTCACTGTTGGCGCCCGGATACTGCGTGGCGATCACCGCGGACTTGATGGTGAAGGCCGGATCTTCAAGGCGTCCCAGGTTCAGAAATCCCCAGATGCCGCCAAGCAGGGCCGCCAGCATGATGATCCAAGTATAGAGCGGCCGGTTGATCGACCCGCGTGCAATGTCCATCTGCCTGCCCTCAGTTTCCGAAACCGGTAAAGCGCCTGACCTTCTGGCCGTCTTTCAGCGCGCCGCCCCCGGTCAGCACCACTTCTTCGTCTCCGGCCAGGCCCTCCGCCACGCGGAAATCACCGTTCTGAGTGGCTTCAACCTTCACTTTGGTCCATGCAATGGTGCCTTCCTTAGCGCCTACAGGGGAATAAACCATGACGCCGGTGCTGCCGTCGGTTGCGGTTACCAGGGCCGTTGCGGGCACTCTGATGCCTGCTTCGCCGGTGTTCACCCGCACTTTCACAGTTGCAGATGCGCCCGGAAGGATCTGGCGGTTTTCAGGCGGGGTCAGGCGGAGTGTCACCTGATAGGTCTGACCGACGCTGCTGGCCTCTGCATCATATTCCAGGATCTCCAGCGGATACTCTGCGTCCTGGCCGGGAAAATTCGCGGAAATCGTCAGCACGTCGCTTTCCTCAGCCCTTTGGAACAGGACTTCAGGCACATCGACTTTGATATGCAATTCAGACATGTCGTGCAGCCGCACGATGGGGGTCCCCGAACTGACGGTGGTGAACTGCTCCACTTCACGGCTGGACACCAGCGCATCAAAAGGAGCGTTCAGGGTAGCATGCTCAAATTCATACTCTGCATCGCGCAGCGCCACGCGTGCCAGCCCTGCCTCGGTCTCAGCGTCGTCGATCGAGACCTGACTGACAGTGCCGGTCAGATTTTTTAGGCGCGCAACAGTCCGGTCGGCCTGTTCCTTGCGCAGCTGCGCCTGCTCCAACTGTAGCTCGAACGGTTCCAGGTCAAGCTCGGCAATCAACCCGCCATTGGCCACCGTACGGCCTTCGGCAACCGGAAATTTCAGTATTTGCCCGGAAACCTGAAACGCAAGGTCCACTGTCTGCTTAGCTGCCACTTGGCCAAAAAACTGCCGTTCCAGAACCAATGCTTCCGAGGAGGTTTGCAGCAGCTTGACCGGCTTCAGCGCCCCTTGAGCCAGCACAACCGCAGGCAAGGTTGCAAACCCGGTAATCAAAGCAACGGCAAATGAGGTTGTCCAGCGCATGCGTATCACTCCTTCGGGGCAGTTTTCTGGCTGTTCGCACCGTATGGCAATTTCAGGTGGCGCATCCACTGGTGCAAGACAAGATGCCGGGATCGGTGCGGCATAGTCTCTTTGGCTTTTTTTGCCTGTGAACAAGTTCACAAAGTACAAGAAATCTCCATGAAGAGCCGCCAAGAAGGAAATGAAAACTCACGGCAAGACACCTTCGCACTCAATGAGAAGGGCCGCAGTCCTCCGCCCCTTGAGAAGGTGCTCTGCTCCCTGAAAACTGGGACGTTCGGATGATCAGCCCCACCTGAGTGGTCCGGTTTGATTGTTAGTGCATGACTGGCCTTTTGATCCTCCCCCAGTGAAGTGGTCCGCCGTTATGTTTAGGAAAACGGAGGATCAGAATGGGAACGAAGCGGCACAAACCCGAAGAAATTGTCACGAAGCTGCGGCAGGTTGAGGTGCTTGTCGGGCAAGGGATGGCGTGGGTGGATGCGATCCGCGAAGTGCGCATCACCGAGCAGACCTATTACCGCTGGCGCAAACAGTATGGCGGGATGGGAACCGACCAACTCAGGGAACTCAAACGATTGCATAAAGAAAACGAACGGCTGCGTCGCGCCGTATCGGACCTGACCCTGGACAAGCTCATCCTGACGGAAGCTGCGAAGGGAAACTTCTGAGCCCTGCCCGCCGCCGGGCCTGCATTGACCATGTGCGCAGCCTGTTCAGGGTGTCTGAGCGGCGCGCCTGCCGCGTCCTGAAGCAACACAGATCCACGCAGCGCAAGCCGCCCAAGAGCCGGGCGGACAAAACACGCCTGGTTGCGGACATGATCGTGCTTGCCCGCCAGTATGGCCGCTACGGCTATCGGCGGATCGCAGCATTGCTGAGAGGGGCAGGCTGGCAGGTCAACTGTGAACAGGCATGCAATTTTGACCCCGTAGCGGGGAAATCGGCGTCCAAAGATGACCCCCTTACACTGATGTGAATCATGCCCCCGAGGTTATCGGGGAGCACAGAGTGGGATGTTGGTCGTGGAGACGATAGCAAAGATCCGGCGGGCGTATTTTCAGGATTGAGGCATTGAGCCACCATTGGTCCGAGGCCAATGCCGAACAAGCCGATCAAGCAAATCTGCCGGGAACTGCGAGCTCGTCACTCCAAGCTCCTTGGCAACACCGCCTTGTGTGGCCCCAGGCTTATAAAGCCGACCAACAGCTGCGGCTTTGAACTCATCTGTGAACGTCCGTCTCGATTGTCCCATTCCATGCTCCTTTCGTGGACAGGGGTAATTTACCCCGCTGTCCGGGAACAGGGACGAAGTTCAAACCGTGAAACTGCACAATGCGGGACAAACCCGTCCTTTACCAGGGGACCCTCAGTAGCCGCTTAGCCATCAGTTTCAACCGCTGGCGCTCTCCATATTCCACGCCGCCAGAAGTTTCGGCAGCGCTTCGTTCCAGTCCAGCACACCGGCGGCTTGGGCCCAGACCTGATACTGTCGGATCAGGTCTTTCTCCAAGGCGGGGCTGCGGCCTGCAAGATCGGTCAGTTCAGTGCGGTCGGCCTCGATGTCGTAGAGCTCCCAGGGACAATCATGCAGCCGCACCAGCTTGAACCGGCCCAGCCGGATCGCGGCGTTGCCCTCGTGCTCCCAGAAGATCGGCTGCGCGCGCTGCCAGTCCTTGCCCTGAAAGAGGCCCAGCAGCGACTCTCCTTGCAGCGGCTGGATCTCATGGCCGCCGACCTCGGTCTGATAGGCGGTGCCGGCGGCTTCCAGAATGGTCGGCAGGATATCGACCACATGGCAGGCTGCATGGGCAGCACTGCGCGGTTTGAACCCCTTTGGCCAATGGGCGACCAGAGGGGTCGAGATGCCGCCTTCATGCACATAATGCTTGTACAGGCGGAACGGCGCATTGGAGACATTGGCCCAGGGCTTGTCATAGCTTTGAAATGTCTGGGCATCGCCCGGGCGCAGGCCGGTCACATTGCCCATGGTGATCTGCCTGCCGTCGTGCGTTTTGTCCGGGTAGAACTTCGCCCAGCCGTCCTCGGCCATGAACTCGGCGCAGCCACCGTTGTCGCTGAGGAAAAGGATCAGCGTGTTGTCGAACTGCCCGAGCCGTTTCAGGGCCGAAATCAGTGTGCCGACCGACTGGTCCATGCGGTCCACCATTGCCGCATAGGTTGCCATCTTGCTGGCCTCCCAGTCCTGGTTCTTTTCCTGTTCCCAGCCATGCACGGTGCTGTCGCGCGGGGAGATGTCCCAGCTGCGCTGGAAAACGCCTTGGCCGTTCATCGTTTCATGGCGTGCGGTGCGGATATGGTCCCAGCCTTTCGAATAGACGCCATCGTATTTTGCGATGTCCTCAGGATGGGCATGCAGCGGCCAGTGCGGCGCAGTATGGGCGAGGTAGAGGAAGAATGGCTTTTCGTCCGCGACCGCGCCTTCGATCATGCCGATGGCCTTATGGGTGATGGCGTCGGTGAAGTAGAAATCATCCGGGAAGGTTTCGACCCGGCTGTCATCCTCCAGCATGTAATGCGGCGAGAAGAAATGCGTGGCGCCGTCCATGATCCCGTAAAAACGGTCAAAGCCGCGCTGGCGCGGTGTCGGATGCTCGACGTCGCCGATCCGCCAGCTGTCCACACTTCGCGGCTCGAAATCGCCGGCCACATGCCATTTGCCGGACATCAGCGTGGCATAGCCGCTGGCGCGCAGATGCTCGGCTATGGTGGCGCTGTCGTTGCGCAGGAACCCCTGATAGGCAGGCGTGCCCAAATTCGCGCCCATATGCCCGACGCCGGCGTTATGCGGGTAGAGCCCGGTCAGAAGCGACGCCCGCGTCGGGCAGCAGCGGGCACAGTTGTACATCGCAGACAGCATCACGCCGCCCCGCGCAAGTGCGTCGATGTTGGGAGTCTGGATTTCAGACCCGGTGCAGCCGAGGTCGGCAAACCCCATGTCGTCCGCCAGGATCAGGATGACATTGGGCTGGCCGGTGTCTGTCTTGGAGCTGTGGCTGGTCATGGCTGAGCTTTCATCAGCGGTCAGGATGCGCGGGCGGAGGCAAGCGGGCCGCCCTCGACGGTGACCCGGTGCATCAGGCGGCGGAAACCGTGGTAGTCGTTGATCGCCTTGTGCCAGGTGGCACGGTTGTCCCACATGGTAATGTCACCGGCCCGCCAGCGCACGCGGCATTGAAACTCCGGCTGCTGGCAATGGGCATAGAGCATGACCAGAAGCGCCGAGGATTCGTCCGGATTCAGCCCTTCAATGCGGGTGGTGAAAACCGGGTTCACAAAAAGGCCGCGCCGCCCGCTCAGCGGATGGGTGATGACCACCGGATGCCGGGCGTCCTGGGTGGCGGCCTCTGCATTGCCCAGACGGCCCGAATTCACCGCCTCGCTGCCCATCGCGGCGGCGCCGAACACATGGCGCGAGGAATGCACGGCCGTGAGACCATCAAGAAAACGGCGCATCGGCGCTGAGAGCGCCTCATAGGCGGCGCCCATGGACACAAACAGCGTGTCGCCGCCATAGGGCGGCATCTCGATGGCGTGAAGAATTGAGCCCATCGCCGGTTCCTGATCATAGGAATGATCGGTATGCCACCCCTCACCAACGGCCTCTGTCTGGTCCTTCTCTTTCAGGACAGTGGCGATTTCCGGGTGGCCCTCGACCGGCTTGAAGAACCGGTTGACATTCACTGGCCCGAAACGGCGGGCAAAGGCCAGGTGATCTTCTGGCCCTGCGGTCTGCCCCCGCAGAACGATCACCGAATATTCCGCAAATGCGTCCCGGATGGCACTGAAATCCTCGCTGCGGCGGATATCCGCCCCCAGGATTTCCGCGCCCAAACCGCCGGTCATTGGCAATATTTCCATGATATCCTCCGCTGTCGCCTGCAGGCAGCATAAGGTCTGTCCTAAAACTGGAAAAACTGGTTTAATTTGCTTCAAAGAAAGATTTTTCCAATGGTTCGCTTCACCCTTCGCCAGCTCACCTACCTGACGGAAACCGCGCGGCAGGGCGGTATTGCCCAGGCGGCGCGGCAGCTTAATGTCTCTGCCGCAGCCATCGCCTCGGCACTGGACAAGCTGGAGGCCGCCACCGGCCTGACCCTGTTCGACCGGTTTCCGGCACAAGGCATGCGGCTGACCCGCGCTGGCGGGACGTTCGCCACCCAGGCCGAGGCGCTGCTGAAGCAGGCCGCTGCACTGGACCGGCAGGCCGCGGATCTGGCGTTTGGCCGCACCGGCAGGATCCACATCGGCACCCATCACGCACTGGCGCAGCAGATCGTCCTGCCTGCGGTGCTTGCTTTCCGCGAAAGCCATCCGGGTGTCCGTATCGAGGTGAAGGAAGCGGAATACCCGGCATTGGTGGCCGCGCTGGACACTGGCGAGGTGGATGCGCTGGTGGTCTTTGACCAGGGGTTCGACCCCGGTCGGCATGAGGTTGAAGTTCTTTTGGAGCTGCCGCCTCTGGTTCTGTTGTCAGGCGCACACCCTCTGGCTGCGAAATCCCGGATCAGCCTGTCCGACCTGACCGGTCTGCCCTATATCTCCGTCTCGCCCGCTGGCCCCGGCCCCAGTTACCTGCAACTGCTGCAGGCCGCGGGCGTCCACCCCGAAGTGCCGTTCCAATCCCAATCCCGCGAGCTTGTTCAGGCTTACGTCGGCAAGGGGTTCGGTTTCACGCTTGCAGGCTTCCCGCCCAAACAGGACTGCACGACTGAAGGCGACTCAATCGTTGCGCGACCGCTCAAGGAAAGCATCGGGCACTACAGGGTGGTGATTGCCCGCCCACGCCTAGCAGTTCAATCAGGCCTGACTGACCGGTTTTTGGAGCTCTGCAGGCCTCCGGTCTCAAGTTCCGGATTTGCAGGTATTCAAAGATCTGCAAACCCGTGATGCTGCCGTTCGTCTTTTCTGCAGCATCTGTCGCGATGGGTTCAGAGCACCCAATGCACCCGTAACGTTTCCCGAAGAACAAGCAATCGGACAACGGTCATTCAAACCAACAGTAAAATTCAGGTGTCAGCGCGGTGCTGATGTCTGGGCTTGGCGGGAGGATTGGAGGGCCCAATATGCCAAGGGTCCAACTTCCCGCAGTCACCCCGAAACGAAAAGCCTGGAACAAGGGCCGGGTCGTCGGCCAGAAAAGGCCGCTGTTGCCGAAACAAGTGTGGGCAATCCGCGCGCGGCTCGAATTGGCCAGGAATCTGCGTGATCTCACGCTGTTCAACGTGGCGATTGATAGCAAGCTTCGCGGATGCGATTTAGTGAAACTGTCCGTCAGCGATTTGGTCAGAGATGACCGCGTTCGCGAGAGGGTATCTGTGATCCAGAGCAAAACCCGGCGACCCGTTCAGTTCGAACTCTCTGAAAACACGCGAGATACCATTACTGCATGGATCAAGTCGCCGGAAATGATCGGCTGCCGTTTCATGTTTCCTAGCCGGTTTCATGACCGCCTACATATCTCAACCCGCCAATATGGCCGACTTGTGCGGGATTGGGTGGCTGCGATTGGGTTGGAACCCAGCGGCTACGGCACCCATTCGCTGCGCCGGACCAAGGCGGCGGAGATCTACCGCAAAACCGGAAATCTCAGAGCAGTTCAACTGTTGCTCGGGCACACAAAGGTTGACAGCACTGTCAGATATCTTGGTATCGAACTTGAAGATGCGTTGAGCATCGCCGAGCAAATCGACATTTGAACCACCTTGGCGGGCGGCACTTGCCGTTCGCCAATCCAGACCAGACCTACGGTCGCACCGCTGCAGTGTTACGGTTCGAGCCCTAAGCGGCCGCTTCTACCAAGCTTGATTGCTGCAAACGCAAAGGGCTGCACTATAACCCGAAGCTGACCTTGCTGCCGTTCGCTGCAGGCGCAGCAAGAACGGCCTAGGGCAGTCGCACTGCGCAGACAGCGACCTTTGCAAAGTCGAGGTTCCTCGGGCAGGGCAACAGGCATGACCGGCCCAAAGCTGACCTCCATCAGCTTATTGCGATGCCGCGGCGCAGCTCGTCATAGCGGTCCTCGGTGCGTCGTGCAGCATCGCAAATAAATGAATTCAGGATTTAACGTCGGTCGAGAACCGCATGCCTGACAAAGCGGTCTTTGCGCTCACCACCGTTTGAACGTAACGTAACCCACAGGCGACTGAAAGTAGGTTTTCAGCTGCCTTTCGCCAGCTTGCGGAATTCCCGCGGCAGTTTCCCGAACTGTGCCTTGAACACCTTGGTCAGGTTGTTGGCGCTGCCAAATCCGGTAGCGGCGGCAATGTCAAACAATGTCAGATCGGTCTGCTCGATCATCTGCTTGGCGACTTCCAGGCGGATGTTGCGGTAGTAACGGCCGGGCGACGCCGCCAGATGCGCCGCAAACAACCGCTCGATTTGGCGCAAGGAAACGTCTGCTGCCCGGGCAATCTCCTGTAAGGGCAGCGGTTCCTCGATATTGTCGTGCATAGCTTCAATCGCCTGTTTCAGGTGCGGTGGCGCGTTCCGGATCCGGTGGTAATCCACTTTGACCTGGCTTTGGCTGGAATCGCGGGGGAACCCGATCAGCAGCTGCCGGCACACAGCGCCTGCAACATCCGCGCCGACAGCTTCAGCCAGGAACTTCACTGCAAAGTCGAGCGTCGCCGCGTGGCCTGAACAGGTACTGATCTGCCCGTCCAGATGGTACAGGTTTTCGCTCAGCTCGACTTCAGGGTGCTGCTCACGCAGGTAGGCCAGCCTGCTCCAATGAGGTGTTGCACGGCCAGCAAGCCCTGCCTTGACCAGCAGGCTCGTCTCTTCGCCGAGGGAATACAGCGGGATCTTGTTCCTGCGGCATTTACGGAACAGGGCCAGCAGCGGCTTTTCAAACGGACTGTTTGCAGCCTCGCCGCAGCAGGTGAACACCGCATCCAGTCCGCGCGCCCGGGCCATCCGGTCCTGAAGGCACGCGATGCCTGTATCGGGCGTGAAATGCAGCCCGCCGGCCGCCGTGACCGGCGCTCCTGTGATCGACACCCGGTGCAGGCGGATCCGGTCTGCCCGCTCTACCTGGTTCACCGCCGAAAAGATATCGCAGACCGCAGCCAGGCTGATCTGCGAGAACCCCGGCCCAACCACCAGGCCAACGTTCAGGCTCCGGCTGCTTGCAGACTGAAGGGCTACTGAAATGGCCGCCGGGGCGTGTTTCCCGGTCCAGGACGTTTCTTGCATGTTTATTGCCAGTTTCCCCCTGGGTCAGTTCGCGGCGCTCTGCACTGGCGGAAGCTGCGTTCAGAAAGGATATTCTCTACCCCACGGTTCCGGCATTTCGGAACCTGGCCGCGCAAATGTGTTCAGGCCGGGCCAATCAACCTTGCCTGTGCGCTGGAGCGAACTGTTTGTGCCGCTTGTTTCCTGCGGTTTGCTACCCGCTCCCGGACAGAGCCCGGAAGCGGGCAATTTACTTCCCCGGCCCTCTTAGCCGTCCTTGCCGAGTTGCTTCACCGCAGCCAGCATCTTGGCGATCTCGGCTTCCGTGTTGTAGTGGCAAAAGGAAATCCGGATACAATCCGGTAGGCCCAGCGGGTCCAGCACGTTGCCGGAGTAATGGTCGGCCTTGCGGGTGTGGGTGCGGATGCTTTGGGCGTTGAGGATGTCCACCACCTCTTCCGAGGCGATGCCGTCCACCACGATGGAAACCAGCCCTTCGCGAGCCGGGTTGTCTGCACCAGCCAGAATGGTGACATGCGCCATATCCCGCAGCCCCGGCAGGTTGCCGGTGCCGTTGATCGCGGCATTGGTCAGATGGGTCTCATAGGCGTGGATGGCACGGCCTGCGGCCTCGATTTTGCCCCGGCGGGTAGGTTCGGAAGAGACCTCGCCGCCGAGCCATTCGAAATAGTCCACCACATCCGACAGGGTTGCATAAGAGCCGGTGTCGCGGGTGCCGAACTCCCAGCCGGTGGCAGGGGCTCCGATCAGCATGTCATGCGGCAATGTGCTGAGGCGGTCCGAGATCCAGGCGATGCCGTAGCCGTGGCGCGAGAACACCTTGTAGGGCGAGACCGCATAGCCGTCGACATCGTAGGCCGCCAGGTCCAGCTGGCCATGGGCGGCGTGCTGGATGCCGTCAACGATGATCAGGCAGTCCGGCGCCACCGCGCGGATCGCCTTGGAGATCGCCGCAACATCCATGCCCATGCCGGTGACCGGTGAGGCGTGCAGGATGGTGGCCACCGCCACGTCCGGGGTCACCAGTGCTGCGTAGTCATCAGCCGTGACCAGGCCGGTTTCGTTGTTGTGGGCGACGTTCACATACTCCAGCCCGGCAATTTCGGCCCAGCGGCGGGCGGCGCTGCGGG
>NZ_JWLG01000018.1:0-55859 GCF_000813905.1 Leisingera sp. ANG-M6 | reverse complement strand
GCTCGATCGAAGAGCCGATCACCTTGGCGCCTTTGGGGGCGTTCACACAGGCGGTACGGATCATCCGGAACAGCAGTTCGGTGCCGCTTTCGCCGGCAAAGAACTGGCCGGACTGGGCGTTCATGAACTCGGCCAGGTCTGCCTTGGCCTTGTTGATTGTGGTCTGGGTGGCTTGGCCCGCCGGATTGATACGACCCGGGTTGTCGGGGATGGCGGCGTAGAAGGCTGACGTCTCCGCCACCGATTTCAGCGTCAGCGCGCCGCCGGCGTTTTCAAAGAAGATGCGCTCGCCCTGGAACGGGCAGCTGTCCACATGGGCAAAGCGGCTGCGGATGGCATCGATAAGGGCGGGGTTGTCCTGGATCATGGTCTTGGGTCCTGTCAGATATCAGAGCGCGCGGCTCACGATGGTACGGCACAGCTCGACCACCGCAAGATGGCTTTGCCGGGGGAAGCCGTCGACGCTGTCGTCGACGATTCCGTGCGTGGAGTTGATGAGGCCGCTGGCCACCATGGTGTCCAGAAGCAGCGCCTCGCGTTCGGGGGTGTGCAGCAGCTTGGCGTTGCCCGCGCGGGCGGCCATGGCCGTGGCAATGGCGGTGCAGCCCCAGTTGGAGCAGGCTGCGGTGACCAGCACGTCGCAGGTGGTGACGGCGCCGATACCGCCGCCGCAGCCGCATTGGCAGGTATCGCCGTAAGGCACATGCGCCTTCACATGGTCCGCCACCTTGCCCATGCCGATCTCATTGCCGCCGTCGCCGACCGCAACCACGGGGATGCCGCGGGCCAAAGCCTCGTCGAACAGAAAGTCCACCCGCGCCCGGCCCATGCCGTAGTCGATGCCCTTCATCGAGTGGTAGACGCCGTATTCATTGCGCCCGACCCGCTCGGTCGAGAACAAGAGGTCCGGTTGCAGCTCGTCCAGCATCTGCACGCCCTGCGCCTGGCCTGCTTCGTCTTCGGTGGCATAGGGCAGCATCACGATGGTCGCGAGGCTCTTGTCGGCGCGCGCGATGGCCGCCTGCTCCAGCGAGACTGGAAACAGCCCCGCTGCCTGGCAGGTGCTGCGGATCGCGGGCAGCAGCGTCTCCTCGCACAGCATCACGCAGGTTGCATTGCGCGCCAGCACCAGCGCCCGGGCAATCGCCGCCGCGCCGGAGGGGCCGTCGTTCTCACCCAGATCAGGCGTGATCCAGGCGCGCGACACCGAGCCGGTAGTCAGCACCACGGTGCCGCCTTCGGGCACTGCCATCAGCGCATCCGCCGCGGCGCCCACCAGCGAGCCGTCCTGCAGTGCGCGGGCGGCTTCAAACAGATGCTCGACACCGCGCTCGCCCATGTCGATATTCACCAGCTGGTCCAGACGGTTGTCGAGCCGGGTGATCAGGTTTTGGTCTGCCATTTATGTCTTCCCGAATCGCATAACACCGAGAGCGGCGCCCGGCCTCGGAGGGGTGCGAAGCGCCCCCCCGTGGGGGAGGCCGGGCGCTGCCCGGCCTATCAGCCAGGCGGGACAAACAGTTTCAAACCCCATCTCAGCCCTCTCCGAACAGCAGGTTTGCAAACCACGCCGCATCGTCCAGATGCGCCGCAACGTCCCTCAGCGCCGTAACCAGGCATTCTGCCACTGCCGCGGCGCCGCCTGCCCGCGCCACCGCGCCGGAGGTCGGCTTCAGCCGGATCGAGACCCGGCCGCCGGGCTGGCCGTGGGTGTTTACGGTGACAATGCCCTTATCACGCAGCATCAGCATGCCCGCGGCGGCAGTGACCTCGGCAGGCACCCGCGCGGCAGAGGGCTTGCCCGCCATCTCCAGCACGATCTCCATCGCATCCTGTTCGTCAATCTTCGGCCCCAACGCCGAGCGGCTGACCCGCTCCGTGCCAAGCGCTGCCTCCAGCGCCACCGCTAGGTCTTGGCCGTCCTTCGCCTCCTGGATCAGCAGATCGGGGGTGAAGCCCTGCAGGCTGCGCATGGCGCCAACAGCCACCGGCGCCCGCGCTTCCATGCCCAGCTCGCTGGCCTTGGCCTGCACCGGCACCAAGGCGGCCGGATCGCCGCACAGAACGCCTGCGCGCGGACCCGATAGCCCTGCCTTGTCGGCATTGGTGATGACCAGATCGGCCCCGAACGTGAGCGACGCGCCGCCGCCATGCAGCACCGGGCGGAACCGCGCGCCATAGGCGTCGTCCATGAACACCACGCAGCCTGTCGCCTTGCCTGCCGCCGCAGCCGCGCGGATCAGGTCGTCAGGCAGCATCGCCAGCTCGGAGGTGACCGGCGTGATCACCATCAGCGCGGGCGCATCCGCCGCCAGTGCGGCTTCAACGCCGGCCAGATCGTGGACCTCATTCACCGCAGCATTGGCCAGTTTGGCGCCGCGGGTCACCGAGGCATGGCTGCGGTCGCCCGCGGGCACCAGCGACAAGACCGGCTTGCCGCCGGCATGGGCCAGCACTGTGGCCACGATGCCTGCGCTGGTGCGATTGACCACCGCTGCGGCCTCATCGCCGCGGCCACCCAGATGGGCAATCGCGGTCTGGCGCAGCTCCTCGCCAAAGAGGCCCGGTCCGACCCATTCCTCGCAATTGACGCTCAGGTCCTCGGGCGTGGCCGGATAGAACCGCAGGTTGCCGGTGCAGATGGCGATCTTTTCGATCCCCTCGCGTTCAACAAAGCCCGCCGCGGCCCGGCCCGCCTGAGCCAGCCGCCGCACCTCATCCGCCGAGCCTGCCAGCAGCGCTCCCCGGGCGTAGCCCACGCCCGGGTCGATGGCATTCCCGAAACGGTCGGTGCTCATGCCTCCGCCTCGATGTTGATGGTCACGCATTTGCGGTAGGTATAGGCCTCCAGCGCGCCCTCAATCGAGTATTCGCTGCCCATGCCCGACTGCTTGGTGCCGCCATAAGACATGCCCGGGATCTGGCCGCCGCCCTGGTTCACCTGGATCCAGCCCGCATCAATGGCGCGGGTGAGGCGGGTGATGCGGCTGACGTCATGGGTAAAGAGGAAAGCCGCCAGCCCGTAATGGGTGTCATTGGCCATTGCGATGACTTCTTCCTCGGTCTCAAACGGAATGGCGACCATGACCGGGCCGAACACTTCTTCCCGCGCGATCCGCCACGTGTTATCGACGCCGGTGATGATGGTCGGGTTCGGGCAGAAGCCTGCCGGATCTTCGGCCGGGGTTTCCCCGATCAGGAATTCGGCGCCTTCAGCCTCGGCCTCGGCCACAAAGCCGCGGATCTCGCCATAGCGTTCGGCATTGACCACAGCACCCATGTCCGCATCCGGATCCAGCGCATCGCCCACTTTCAGCGCCGCGGATTTCTCTGCCACCTTCGGCATCAGCACATCCCAGATGTCCTTATGCACAAACAGCCGCGATCCGGCGGTGCAGCTCTGCCCCTGGCGGGCAAAGCGCATAGCATTGGCCACCTGCTGGGCAGTGGAATCCAGACGTCCGTTTTCAATCGCATCCGGGAAGACGATGGTGGGGGATTTGCCGCCCAGCTCCAGCGTCAGCTTGGCAATGCGGTCTGCGGTGGCCTTGCCAATCAGCTTGCCCACTTCCGACGAGCCGGTGAAGGAGACCTTGTCGACCCCGGGATGCGCGGCTAGCGCGGCGCCAGCCTCTTCGCCGAGGCCGGTGACCACGTTGAACACGCCCGGCGGGAACAGCCCGTCGGCCAGCTCTGCCAGTTTCAGGATCGCCAGCGGCGCATCCTCAGCCGGTTTCAAGACCAGGCAGTTGCCGGTGGCGAGAGCCATCGAGATTTTCACTGCGCCCAGCTGCAAGGGCGAGTTCCAGGGGATGATCGAGCCCACCACGCCGTGGGGTTCGCGGGTGGAATAGCAGAGGAGGCCCGGCCCCAGCGGCAGGGTTTCGCCCTTCTGCTCGACCGCGACGCCGCCGTAGTATTTCAGCACGCCCGCCGCCCCCAGCGCCTCGCCGCGCGACTGGGTTTTGATCGCATTGCCGCTTTCCGCCGCCAGCACCCGGGCCACTTCTTCGGCGTTCTCTTCCAGCCGGCGGCCGAGTTCCGCGAGCAGCTTGCCGCGTTCGGCAGCCGCAAGGGAGCGCCACGCAGGCAAAGCGGCGCGGGCGGCCTGGACGGCCAAATCAACCTCGCGTGCCGTGCCGCGTCCGACCTCGCAGATAGCCGCGCGGCGGGAGGGGTTCTCGATGGTCAGCGTCCGGCCGTCCTCAGGCCGGTGCCAGGCCCCATTGATATAGCTCCCGGCCAGCCCGGCGCCGGGCAGTTTCGGTTCTAGAAGCGTTGTCATCCCTGTTCTCCTTGGCGAGATCGGTATTCAGAAAAGTCAGGTGCGCCGCCCTGGGGGAGCCGAGGCGGCGCAGGGCCCGGATGAGAGCGGATCCGGCCCCGGGAAGTCTCAGAGCTTGGCCTTGACCACGGCCCAGGCGTCGTCCAGCGCGCCCTTGAACCGCTCGGTGGCAGCCTCGATTTCGTCCTCATTAATGATCAGCGGCGGCATGAAGCTCATCCGGTCGCCGATCGCGCGCAGGTACAGCCCGCGGTCATGGGCAAAGTTCTGCACCAGCTCGCCCACCTTCCAGGAGGGATCAAACGGCTCGCGGGCCTTGGCATCCTTCATCAGCTCAAAGCCGCAGAACAGACCGACACCGCGCACCTCGGCCACCAGCGGATGATCCGCCATCGCGTGACACTTGGCCAGGAACTTCTCGCTCACCTTGCGGACATGGCCGACCAGGTCGATCTCGTCGTAAATATCCAGCGCTTCGAGTGACACTGCCGCACCGACCGGATGGCCCGCATAGGTATAGCCATGGCCGAACACGCCGACCTCGTCGGAGTTCTTCATCATGTCCGCATACATATCGTCCTTGAACATCAAGGCTGAGACCGGGAAGAAGGCCGCCGACAGCGCCTTGGCGCAGGTCACCATGTCGGGCTTCATGCCCCAGGTCTCGGATCCCCACATGTTGCCGGTACGCCCGAAGCCGCAGACCACCTCGTCGGCCAACAGCTTAATGTCATACTTGCGCAGAACCGCCTGCATCTGCTCCCAGTAGCCCTCCGGCGGCATCAGCGCGCCGCCGCCCGAGATCGCCGGCTCGGCAAAGAAGGCGGCAATGGTTTCCGGGCCTTCCGACAGGATCAGCTCTTCAAACTTGGCGGCCATGCGGGCCGAGAATTCCTGCTCGCTCTCGCCGTCGATGTGGAAGCGGTAGTAGTTCGGCAGCTCGGTGTGCTTGAACTCAGGCAGCGGCAGGCCGAATTTGGCGTGCATATGCGGCTGGCCGGACAGCGACACGGTGGCGATGGTGTTGCCGTGGTAGCCGCGCACCCGGCCGAGCACCTTGCGCCGCTCCGGCTCGCCTTTGGCAGTGTTGGTGTACCACAAGAGCTTGATCGCCGTGTCGTTGGCTTCGGACCCTGAACACTGGAACATCGCCCGCGTCATGCCGTTCGGCGCCATCGCGGTCAGGCGCTCGCCCAGCTCTGCCACCTTGGGATGCGAGCGGTTGTAGAAGGTCGGCGCAAACGGCAGCGTGTTCATCTGGCGCATGGCGGCGCTGGCCAAGCGCTCATTGTGATACCCAAGGGAAACACAACCGAGGCCGGAGAAGCCGTCGATGATCTCACGCCCTTCGCTGTCATAGATAAACACCCCCTTGCCGTGAGTGATCATGGTCGGCCCATTCTCGGAATGCTGACGCAGGTTCGACTGCGGATGCACGTGGTGGGCTTTGTCCTGCTCGATCGAGCGTTTCGCGTCGGCGTTCATGTCTGGCTCCAATGGAATTCTTAGAGGCGATTTCACATTCAACTTGACTGAAGTTCAATCTCGAAGTTTTCTCACTTTCGTGAAATGAATTCAGGCTAAAATCTATGAAACCACTCCTCGACCTGCGCCATCTGCAGCTGATTCAGGCTGTTATTCAGACCGGGAGAATCACTGATGCGGCCAAGATGCTGGGTGTCACCCCTTCTGCTCTGTCCCACCGTCTTCGCGAAGCAGAGCGCCGCCTGGACGTGCCACTGTTCACACGGATGCATAAGAAACTCCGAAGAACTCCCGCCGCGGACTACATGGCAGTTGTAGCGGAACGCATTCTCTCTGACCTAAGTCGAGCCGAAGAGGACGTGCGCCGCATGAATGCCAACGTCCAGCATGTTGTCCGCCTGTCAGTGGAGGCCTACAGCAACTACCGCTGGTTGCCCGCTTTCATCAAATTCCTGAAATCCAGCACAGAAGGCATAGACCTGCAGATCATGGCCGGAGCCAGCAGTGACCCGCTGAACGGAGTGTTGAACCGGCACATTGATATCGCGGTCATGTCGGGCACGGTCGCCCAGGCGGGCCTGCGCAGCCTGCCCCTGTTTGAAGACCCTCTGCTTTATATCATGTCCCCCGGCCACCGGCTCGCCGGCCGGGACTATGTCGAAGGCTCCGACATCGTAGGGGAGCCCTTCATCACCTACACCAAAGTGCCGGAACCCGACCGCGAGTTTGCCCTGCTGTTCCGCCCCACTGACAGCTACCCGAAATGGGCCGCCACCGTCGAGTTGCCCGAGGCCATCGTCGAACTTGTTGCTTCCGATCTCGGCACAAGTGTCCTGGCGAGCTGGGCTCTGCAAACAGCTCTCAACGAAGGCCGGATCGTTGGCGCCCGGGTGACACAGGACGGGATTTCAGTGCCCTGGTGCGCCGCCATCCGGGCCGAGGACATGGAAGAGGGCGATCCGATCTATCAGGTTGCCCAGCTGCTGTCGGAATGGTGCAGCCTGCCGGATGCAGGGTTCCACGTCGTGTAACGGAAAAGGGCGGCTTCTGCCGCCCTTCCGATGCGCTGGTCAGCTGCGCGCCCGCGCCATCGCCGGGTCGTAAAGCGGACGGGTGCTGGCCGTTGCTTTGATTGCGCGGCCGTTCACCATCACCTCATAGTTACTGTCTGCCAGATCTTTCAGGGTCATGCCCTCTTCCTTGGCCACATAGCCCAGGCCGACGGCGCTTCCGGCGGTCCAGCCATAAGTCGCCGAGGTCAGCCGCCCGACGATCTTGCCATCACGCAGAATGGGCTCCTTGCCAAAGATCAGCGCTTCGGGGTCCTCCAGCTTGAAGCTCAGCAGGCGGCTGGCGGTTCCTGCCGCCCGCTTGGCCTCAATCGCCGCTTTGCCGGTGAACTCTGTTTCAAGATAGCAGGCAAAGAACAGACCGCTTTCCACCGGGCTGTCATGCGGGCCGATGTCATGGCCCCAGTGGCGGAAGCCCTTCTCGATTCGGCAGCTGTCCACCGCCATGCCGCCGCAAAGCCGCGGGGCATCTTCGGCTGCCATGACGGTTTCGAACACCGCTTGCGCAAACTCGGCCGGAACATGCAGCTCCCAGCCCAGCTCGCCCACATAGGTGATCCGCTGCGCCCGCACCGGACAATGGCCCAGATGCAGATCCTGGAAGCTGCCGAACGGGAAGGCCTCATTCGACAGATCCGCGCCGGTCAAACCTTGCAGAAACTCCCGCGAGCGCGGCCCCATGATGGCCAGGGTTGCCTCGGACGCGGTCACGTTGACCACGCTGACGCCGGTGCCCTCCAACTGGGTTTTGAGCCAGCTTTCTGTCTGCGGTTCGGCCCCTGCCGAGGCCATCACCATGAACCGGGTACCCGAGAGCCGCGCAACGGTCACATCGGCCTCGATCCCGCCCTGTTCGTTGAACATATGGGTATAGACCAGCGCGCCGGGTTCCACCGCCATGTTGGCACCGCAGAGGTGCTGCATCTGCGCCTCTGCTTCCTGCCCGTCGACAATGAACCGGCCAAAGGTCAGGTCGATCATGCCGAGGTCGTTGCGCAGCGCCTCATGCTCGGCTTTCCAGTCGTCAAACCACGGCTCGCGGCCAAAGCCATCGGTCATTTCGCGGCCATAGTACAGCGGCCGTTCCCAGCCGTTGGCGCTGCCGAACTGGGCACCCGCTGCCTTCAGATGGCCGTAGTAAGGCGTGCGGCGCAGCCCGCGGGCCTCGGTCTTGCGCAGGTAGGGCCAGTGCATCGCATAGGCATGGCCCAGCGTCTCCGCCGCCTTGGTTGCCGTATAGCTGCGCGCATTCAGCGCCGGCACAATGCGGCGGGAGTCCACATCCGTCAGGTCCATGGTCATATGCCCGGCCATGATCCACTCCGCCAGCGCCTTGCCCGCGCCCGGCCCGTTCTGGATGCCGGTTGAGTTGAACCCGGCAGCCACCCACAGGCCTTTCACATCCGTGATCGGCCCCAGGTAGTGCTTGGCGTCCGGAGTAAAACACTCCGGCCCGTTGAAAAACTTGCGGATGCCGCTTTCCGCCAGCGCCGGAACCCGCTCCATCGCCGCTTCCAGCACCGGATAGAGGTGTTCCTCGTCGCAGGGCAGCTCGTCGAACTCAAAACTCTCCGGCAGACCGCCTTCGGGCAGCCAGGGGGTAGCATTGGGCTCGGAACAGCCGATCAGCAGCTTGCCGGCATCCTCCTTGTAGTAGGCGTATTCATCCATCACCCGCAGCACCGGCAGGTCGCCTGTGACGCCTTCGATGGGATCGGTCACCACATAATAGTGGTTGGTGTAATGAAGCGGCACCTGCACGCCGTGTCCCAGCCCGAACTCGCGCGCCCACATGCCGGTGGCGTTGACCACATGCTCGGCCCGCACCAGGCCTTGCGCGGTTTCCACGCCAATGGCACCGCCCCCTTCGATCACCACACGTTCGACCTTGGTGTCCTCAAAGATCTGTGCGCCATTTGTCCGCGCGCCCTTGGCCAGCGCCATGGTGGTGTCGATCGGGTTGGTATAGCCGTCTCCCGGGAACCAGAAGGCGCCCTTGGCGTCATGGGCGGACAGCAAAGGCCAGCGCTCCAGCGCCTCACTCACGCTGATCTCTTCCGCCCGGATGCCGCAGCCGTGGGCGTAATCCACCTTGCGCCGCAACTCCTCCATCCGGGCATCACTCAGCGCCAGCGTCATCGAGCCATTGCGCTTGAAACCGGTGTTCTGGCCGGTTTCGTCCTCCAGCCTCTCCATCAGGTCGAGACCGTATTTGGCAAGCGCCGTCATCACCGGCACGCCCTGGGTTTCGCTGACCAGCCCGGCAGCGTGCCAGGTGGTGCCCGAGGTCAGTTTCTTGCGCTCGAACAGCGCCACCGACCACCCCGCTTTTGCGAGGTGGTATGCTGTTGCACAGCCGACAATACCGCCGCCGACAATGGCGACCTGCACATCCTGGGGAAGGGTCTTTGCCATGTCCCTAGCCCCGCAGCCGGTCGTTTTCAGGATCGTAGAACGGCACCGCGGCAACGGTGGCTTTCACCGGCTGGCTCAGCACTTCGATGTCAAAGACGTCGCCCGGCTGAGCCTCAACCGTCAGATATCCCAGCGCAATCCGTTTACCGATGCGGAACCCGGTGCCGCCGGAACTGACATAGCCCACCGGCTTGCCATCCCGGCAGATCGGGTCAGAGGACAGCGCATCCGCGCCATGGCCGTCCAGCACAAAGGCAGTGAAGTGGTAGTCCTTCGGCTGCTCTGCTTGGCGCAGAAAGGCATCGCGGCCGACAAAGCTGTCTTTCTTCTTGCTGACGAACCGCTCCAGACCCGCATCAAAGGCGGTGTATTCGATGCCGAAGTCCGCCCCCCAGCCGTGGTAGCCCTTTTCGATCCGCATCGCGTTCAGGGCGTAGGAGCCAAACTCCACCATGCCTTTGTCCGCGCCCTGTTCCATGATAGCGCTGTAGACGGCAACCAGATCGGCCGAGCGCATATGCAGCTCCCAACCCAGCTCGCCCACATAAGAGACGCGCAGCGCAATCACCGGAGCACCGGCAATGGTGATCTCGCGCACCGACATCCAAGGTGCGGCCTCTTTCGACAGATCGTCCTGTGTCAGCGGCTGCAGCACTTCGCGGGACTTTGGCCCCATTACCATCAGTGCCGCGTCAAACTTCGAGCCGCGCGTGAGGCTCACGCCCTCTTCCGGCAGGAACTGCGACATCCAGTCATGATCGCGCTGGTCCGCCAGGGTCGGGCCGCACAAGAGGTATTTGTTCTCGTCCAGCCGGGCGATGGTGGCCTCGGACCAGATCTTGCCCTTGGGCGTCAACATGTAGCTGAGCTTGACCCGGCCCACCGCGGGCATCGCGCCGCAGAACACATGGTTCAGGAACTCTGTTGCCTTGGGGCCCTCAACCTCGTAGCGGGTAAAGCCGCCGTGATCCATCACGCCCGCATTGTCACGCACGCCTTCGCATTCGGCTTTTACCGCATCGTACCAGGCTTCGTGATGGAAGCTCAGCCCGCCATCGTCTTTGACCGCATCACTTTCGAACCAGAACGCCCGCTCCCAGCCGGCCACCTGGCCGAACACCGCGCCCTTCGCTTTCAGCGTATCGTAGAGCGGCGTTGTCTGCACCGGACGCCCGGCTTTCCACAGGCGGTGCGGATAGGGGATCGCGTACTGGTTCTCATACAGCTCGCTGGAGCGTTTGACAGTGTAGTCAAAGGTTGCCCATTCCTCCCCAAAACGGCGCGGGTCCCACATCGACATGTCCCACTCGGGCTCGCCTTCGGTGATCCACTCGGTCAGGGTCTTCGCCGCCGCTGCCGAATGGGTGATGCCAACCGGGAAACAGCAGGCGTGGTAGAAGTTCGGCAGGCCAAAGGCCGGGCCGCACAAGGGCGCGCCATCGGGGCTGTACGGGATCGGGCCATTCACAAAGCGGCTGACCCCCGCCTCGCCCAATAGCGGCACATGCTCCAGCGCCGCCTCCAGGATTTCAGCAATGTCATCCACGCTGTCGGGATAAAGCTGGTTGGCAAAGCAGTCCGGCATGCCGTCGAGCCAGGCCGGGCGGCCTTCGTGGCCGTAAGAGCCCAAGAGCAATCCGTTCCGCTCGCGGCGCAGGTAGTACATGATGTCCGGGTCACGGACGAGCGGGAAGTTCTCGGGGTTGGCTTCCAGCTCGGGCAGGCTGTCGGTGACCAGATACTGGTGCTCCAGCGTCACAACGGGCAGTTTCTGGCCGACCATCTCCCCCACCACACGGCCATAGTAGCCGCCGGCGTTGATCACGATGTCACAGACCACATTGCCCTTGTCGGTCACAACTTCCCATTCGCCCGACGGGCGGCGGTTGATGCCGGTGACCTGGGTAAAGCGCGCAATCTCGGCGCCCAGATCCCGCGACCCCTTGGCCAGGGCCTGGGTCAGCTGCGAGGGGTCCACGTCGCCTTCGTAAGGGTCGAGAATACCGCCGATGATGCTGTCGCCCGAGCTGAAGTAGGGATGCATATCGTCCATCTCGGAGGGCGTCAGCATCGCCATGTCATAGCCCAGGCCCTTGGAGATCCCCACCAGGTGCTGGAACAGGTCCATCCGCTCTTGCGTATGCGCGGGCCAGAAGGCGCCGGTGTGACGGTAGGTGATCGGGTAGTCCACTTCCTCCGCCAGATCCTTGTAGAGCCGCCAGGCGTAGTTGCCCGCGCGCATGCCGCCCCAGCTGTTGGCATAGGTCGGAATGTTGCCCGCCGCATGCCAGGTCGAGCCCGAGGTGAGCTCGTTCTTCTCGATCAAGAGCGTGTCGGTCACGCCCGCTTTGGCCAGATGGTAAAGGGTTGAGACGCCAACGGCGCCGCCCCCGATGATGACAACTTTGGCTTGAGTTTTCATGGTCTTACGCTTTCAGAATCTCGGGCAGGTGAATGGGCAGCCGGGCGCGGATGGCGGCCTCGGCCGCCGCAGGCAGATGGTCCGGCGCGGGCATGGCTTCGACTTCGGCCACCCGGGCCAGCGCCCGGTCCCAAACCGTCAGCGCGCCGCTGTCCAGCCAGTCGTTCACGCTCTGGCGGTCGCCAAGCTTGGGATAGACATATTCCTTGGTCATCAGGTCCAGGGTTTGCCCGGTACCCAGGAAATGCCCCTCTCCGGTCACCACCTGTTCGATCATGTCCAGATCGATGGCGCCGTCGAACATCTCCACCCCGCGCACCGAGCGCAGGATCGCGCCGCACATGTCGTTGTCGATCACCAGCGCCTCTTTGCTGGCCGCCATGATCGAGCCCAGCATGCCAACGCTGAGGTTGATCATGTCGGCCCCGCCCTGTGCCGCCAGCGCGATGGTATAGCCTTTCTCATAACCCGACTGCGCATCCGCGGTCTTGGCGTCGGTCATGCCCGCCGAGACGGTCGAAGGCAGGCCGAGGTTCAACAGCAGCTGCGCCGCCGCCGCATTGGCCACCGCCGCCTCGCCCGAACCGCCGGTCATCGCGCCGGTGCGCAGGTCCGAGATGAAGGGCAGGAAGGCCAGAATGCAGGGGAAGCCCGGCCGCATCATGTTGACCAGCACCAGCCCCGCCAGCGATTCCGCCAGGCCCTGCGCCAAAGCGCCGGCCAAAGCCGCCGGGCTGGTGGCGCCGGCCTGCGCCGCCGAACAGATCTGCAGCGGCATTCCCAGCCGCACGCATTCCCGCATCACGCCGCAGGCTTCCTCGGCCAGAGTCAGCGGCGGCACAACATGGCAGATCGAGGCAAAGCAGAACGGCTGTGCCCTGAACGCCCCCTCGCCGCCCAGGGCCTGATCGAACATTTCGATCACTGGTGCGACATTATCCGGCTCAAAGAAGCTGGTGCCGATCGGCTTTGACGTTGCCTTCATCGCCGCAAAGGCGGTATTGATGTCCAGCGTCAGCGGGTCCTCAAGATCGCGCGCCACAACCGGGCGCAGGCTGTAGTGGATGCTGTCGCAGGCATCGACAATGCGCATCAGCCCATACAGATCCTGCAGCGTCGAATCGCGGAACGCCTGGGTTGCCGCATCCAGCACCTGCACGGCCGCGCCGCCGGTGCCGATATGCACCCGGCCGCCGCCAACTTCGATCCCCCGGTCGCGTTTAAATCCCGGCAGTTCGACCCGCTTGCAGGCCTTGGCAATCATATCCTCGACCAAGCTGCGCGGGAAGGTGATCCGCCCGTCCGCCCGCGCGACAGCCCCGTTTTCCAGCGCCAGATCGCGAATATCTTCAGGCGCTTGCGACACGCCGATCCGGTCCAGGATCTCAAAAGCCGTGTCGGTGATATACGCAAGCTTGCTGTCATCCAGCGGCATAAAGCGGCCGCCCGCAGGCGGTTGGGTCAGCTGTGGCGCAGAGGGGTTGGCTCCCCGTTTAGATCGTGTTCGCCGCATTTGCGCATCCTCATTGGTGTTTGTCTTGGTGGCATCTTAAAAACACCAAAGGATTAGCTCAATTCCATTATTTGCACACCTTGATGAACGAAATTCACTCAGAAATCTGTAAACCCCCTCAGCCGCAATGTCCTGCGGCTGAGGAAAGCAAGAGGCCTCAGCCCTGCGCCGCCGCGCGGTCCGCCAGCACCCGGTCAAGCCAGGCCGGGTCCATTTCGGGGACCGACGACAGCAGCAGATCGGTATAGGGCGCATGCGGCGGCGAGAAGATCGCCTCTTTGGCGCCCTGCTCCACAACCCTGCCCTGCTGCATCACCACAACCTCATCTGCGATCGCGCGCACGGTCGAAATGTCGTGGGTGATGAACATATAGGCCAGATCATGCTCCTTCTGCAGCTTGTCCAGCAGCCGCAGAATGCCTTCCGCCACCAGCTGGTCGAGGGCCGAGGTCACCTCGTCGCAGATCACCAGCTTGGGCGAGGCCGCCAGTGCCCGGGCAATGCCGATCCGCTGCTTCTGGCCGCCCGACAGCTCGGACGGCAGCCGGTTCATGTACTGATCCGGCTCCAGCTCGATGTCGGCCAGCAGCGCCCGGATCTCCTCGGTCAGCTGTTTGCCCCTCAGCCCGCAGTAATATGTCATTGGGCGGCCGATTATATCCTTGATCCGCTGCTTGGGGTTCAGCGCAGTATCAGCCATTTGATAGATCATCTGCACCGCCTGCAGCTCGGCCTTGCTGCGTTTGCGGAATTCCGACGCCAGCGGCGCGCCGTTCAGCAGCATCTCGCCGGACACCGGCGGCAGCAGCCCCATCAGGCTGCGTGCAGTGGTGGACTTCCCCGAACCGCTTTCCCCGACAACCGCCACGGTGCGGCCTGCGTGGAAATCCATCGACACGCCGTTCAGCACCGGGCGCGCTATGCCTGGGTATTGTGCGGTCACGTTTTTCAGCGATACCACCGGCACTTGCTCCTCAGCCACCGGCGCTTTCTCAGCCGCCTTGAAGGAGCGCACGGCCCAGAGCGACTTGGTATACTCCTCCTTGGGGTCGTTCAGCATGGTTGCGGTATCCGCTGCCTCGACCTCTTCGCCATAGCGCAGCACCATGATCCGGTCCGCCATCTGCGCCACAACCGCCAGGTCATGGGTGATATAGATTGCCGAGGTGCCGAACTCCTCGACGATATTGCGGATCGCCGACAGCACCTCGATCTGGGTGGTCACATCCAGCGCCGTGGTCGGCTCGTCAAAGATGATCAGGTCCGGACGGCAGGCCATCGCCATCGCCGTCATTGCGCGCTGCAGCTGGCCGCCGGACACCTGATGCGGATAACGGAAGCCGATCTCCTCGGGGTTCGGCAACTGCAGCTGGCGGTAAAGATCAATTGCGTCCTTCTCTGCCTCCTCCTGGTGCATCAGCCCGCGGCGCACCGGGAATTCCGCATGCTGGCTGATCAGCTTGAAGGCCGGGTTGAAACTGGCCGCCGCCGATTGCGCCACATAGGCAATCCGGGTTGAGCGCAGATCGCGGCAGGTCTCGCGGCTGGCGCCGGTCAGCTCGATCCCGTCGAAATGCACGGTGCCGCCGGAAAACCGGCAGCCGTCGCGCACATGGCCCATTGCGCCCAGGCCGATGGTGGATTTGCCGGCGCCGCTTTCGCCGATCAGCCCCAGCACCTCGCCCTTGCCCAGAGTCAAGTCGACGCCTTTCACAATCGGTTTCCAACGGTCCTCGGACAGGCCTTCGATCTGCAGGTTCTGCATCACCAGCAACGGGGTTTGTGTATCGGTCATTGTTAGCCCCTCAGGTTTTCAGGCCGCTGGCCTTGTGCAGCATCCAGTCGACGATAAAGTTCACGGCAACCGTCAGCAGGCCGATGGCGGCCGCCGGGATCAGCGGCGTCAGATCGCCGAATGTGATCAGCGAGGCGTTCTCGCGCACCATTGAGCCCCAGTCCGCGGCCGGCGGCTGAATGCCCAGCCCCAGGAAGGACAGGCCCGAGATGGTCAGGAACACAAAGCAGAACCGCAGCCCGAACTCCGCCACCAGCGGCGGCGCCGCATTGGGCAGGATCTCCTTGCGCATGATCCACCACAGGCCCTCACCCCGGACCTGCGCCGCCTCGACGTAGTCCATCACCACGACCCCCATCGCGACAGCGCGGGCAATCCGGTAAACAAAGGTGGCGTATATCAGCGCGATCACCCCGATCAGGCTGGTCACTGAGGCGCCAAATATGGTCAGCAGCAGCAGCGCAAAGATCAGCGTCGGGATCGAGATCACCACATCCACCGCCCGCGACAGCACCTGATCGACCCAGCCTTGCAGCACTGCGGCAAAAAAACCCGCTGCACTGCCGACGGCAAAGGCGATCATCGTGGTCACCAGCGCGATGCCGATGGTGTTGCGGGCGCCATAGATCATCCGCGTTGCCATGTCCCGGCCCAGGCTGTCGGTGCCCAACCAGTTCGCCGCAGACCAGGGCTCGTATTCATAGCCCACCACTTCGCTTTCGCCAAAGGGCGCCAGCAGCGGCGCGAACACCGCCACGAAGATGTAGAACAACACGACCGCGATGCCGAATTTTGCGGTCAGCGGCGCCTTGCGCAGCTCATGAAGTATCGCGTTCATGGTTATTTCCTGTGCAGCAGGCGCGGGTTGGACGCGATCGAGATCAGATCGGACGCCAGATTGAAGAGGATATATGTGGCTGCAAACAGCAGGCAGGCGGTCTGCACGACGGTAAAGTCCCGCTTGGCCACGCTATCGACCAAGAGCTGCCCCATGCCCGGATAAACAAAGACCACTTCAACGATCACCACGCCGACGATCAGATAGGCCAGGTTGATGGCAATCACGGTGACAATCGGCGCAATCGCGTTGGGCAGCGCATGAATAACGATCAGCCGCCGCTGGCTTGCCCCTTTCAGCTGCGCCATTTCGATAAAGGGCAGTGCCAGGAGGTTGATCAGCGACGCCCGCGTCATCCGCATCATATGGGCGGTGACAATCAGCGTCAGCGTCAGCGCCGGCAGGAAGGTGCGGTAGATCCGGTCGCCTAGGCTGGCATCCTCGGACAGGTTGGCAATCGACGGGAACATCCCCAACTCAACCGCAAACAGCCAGACCAGGATATAGCCGACAAAAAACTCGGGCACCGAGATTGCCGTCAGCGTTGCCACGTTGATCGACTTGTCTAGAAAGGTCTCGCGGTACAGCGCAGCAATCACCCCCAGAAGCACCGCCAGCGGCACCGAGATCACGGCAGCAAAACCTGCCAGGAAGAAGGTGTTGTACATCCGCTCGCTGATTAGGTCCTTGATCGGAATGCCCGAGATCAGCGAATTGCCCAGATCCCCCTGCAAAAACCCGCCAAGCCAGCTCAGATAACGGGTATGTGCAGGCTGATCCAATCCCAGCTCGCGGCGGAAGGCGGCCAGGTTCTCCGGCGTTGCGGACTGCCCCAGCACCTGCTGGGCCACGTCGCCGGGCAAGAGCTCGATCGACAGGAATATCACAAGCGACACGACGAAAAGCGTCAAAAGGCCAAGCGCCAGCCGCTGGACGAAAAGCCTGAGTAGATAGTGCATTTGATGTCTCTGAAGCAGAGTTCAGGAAACTGGCGGGGCGCCTGCCCCGCCAGCCGTTTCCGGTTTTAGGCTTTCCACCAGCGCTCGATGGCCTTGTAGCCGTCCAGCGCCCAGTTCGAGGCCACGTCTTCGCCATGCGCCACATCGGCGCGGCGGGCATAGACGAAGTTGCGGAAGAACGGGATCACCGAGCCGCCTTCATCGCGCAGAAGCACCTGCATGTCGCTGTACATCTGCGCCCGCTTGCCTTCGTCCAGCTCGGACCGGGCCGCCAGCATCAGCTGCGAGAACGTCTCGTTGCTGAACTGGCTTTCGTTCCAGTCGCCGGTATAGGCGGTGGCAAAGATCATGTCCGGCACCGGGCGTGCGCCCCAGGAGCTGGTGAAGAAGGGTTTCTTCATCCACACATCCGACCAGTAACCGTCACCTGGCTCGCGCACGACCTGCACGTCCAGCCCGGCAGGCGCCGCGTGCTCGCGGTAGAGCGTCACCGCGTCCACCGCGCCGGCAAACAGCGAGTCCGACACGCTGAGCGCTACGCTCAGGCTGTCCAGCCCGGCTTCCTTCAGGTGGAATTTCGCCTTGTCCGGGTCATAGGCGCGCTGTTCGATCGACGCGTCGTGGAACGGCATCGACGGCGCAACCGGGTGGTCGTTAGCCACTGTGCCATGGCCGCGCAGCACCTGCTTGACCAGCGCTTCACGGTCAACGCCGTATTTCAGAGCCAGGCGCACGTTGTTGTCCTGGAACGGCGCCTGCGTGCTTTGCATGGCAAAGGTCGGGTGGAAGCCGCCCGAGATCGACTCGATCTCGACGTTCTTGTCGCGGCCCAACAGGCCCAGCGTCTTGTATTCGGCGGACTGGACTGCGTCTATCTCGCCGGTGACCAGCGCGGTGGTGGCCGCACCGCTGTCGGAGATCAGCAGCACTTCGACAGTGTCAAAGTTGGCCGCGCCCTCTTTCCAGTAGTCCGGGTTGCGCTTTAGCACGGTTTTGACACCTGGCTTCCAGCTGTCCAGCACATAACCGCCGGTGCCGGTGCCCGACATGTCCAGCGCGCCATCGGCACTGACCGGCATGATCTGGAAGTGATAGTCCGACAGGATGAACGGGAAATCCGCATTCGGCGCCGACAGGCTGAAAACCACGGTGTCGCTGCCGTCTGCAGTGATGTTCTCAACACCCGCCAGCAGCGATTTCGCACCCGAGGTCGACTCTTCGCCGCGGTGCAGGTTCAGCGAGGCAATGACATCTTCCGGAGCCAGCGATTTGCCGTTGTGGAAGGTCACGCCCTGGCGCAGCTTGAACACCCAGGTCTGGGCATCGTCCGACGACCAGCTGATTGCCAGCTCCGGCTTCAGCTTGTTGTCCGAACCGATCTCGGTCAGGTTATTGCGCAACGCCCAGCCGACCATGATCTGCTGCGAGCCGCTGGCCTCGGCCGGGTTCAGCGTGTCGCTGGTGCCGCCCTGGTTTACCGACAGGCGGAATGTGCCACCCCTTTGCGGCTGCGCCTGCGCCGCCCGCGGCATCTGGCTCAGGCCTGCCAGCGCAACCGAGCCCGCCAGAAAGCCGCGTCGGCCGATCTGAAGGCTGGATCCGAATTTCGTCATTTTGGGTCTCCTCCCCTGCAAAGTGCGTTAGTTCATTTCCGCCAGCTGGCGGTCCCGCGCGTAGTGGTCCGGATGGGCCTCGCCCCAGATCCGGATAGCTTTGTCTGATGTTGCGATGTCGTCCGGGTCGGTCACGTAGCTCAGCAGCAGGCTCTGCCGCTCGCCGCCCTTGGGCGCCGTGACCCGGTGCAGTGTGTAGCCGCCGCGGAACAGCTGCAGATCGCCGGGGCGCAGTTTCAGGCTGCGCAGGTTACTGCGGTCCCCGTCCAGCACCTTCTGCACTTCGCCGTAATTCTCATCCTCACGGCTGCGCAGGTTCGGCACATATTCAAACGCGCCTCCGTCTTCGGTCTGCTTTAGGCCGAACGAGACGGTGAAGTCGTTGTTGTCGAAATGCCAGGCAAACTCGCAGCCTTCCGGCTGCACGTTCACATTGGTGCAGGCATAGGGATCGCGGTAGGTGTAGAGCTTCTCGTACCCCAGCGCCTCAGCCACGAACCGGCACAGGTCCGGATTCTGGAACACCGACCAAATCACCCCGCCGCGGGCAAATTTGTCGCCGCGCACCATGCCGTGGCGGCGCGGCGAAAACCGGTTCAGCGGATGATCCTCGGGCATGCCCTCGGGTGGCTGAGAGAAATAGGGGTTCAGGCTGGCTTCGTGGTAAACCGCCTCCGGCGCCAGCCCTTCGGCCTCCGCCTGCATTGCAGAAAGGACTTCAGGCCGCACAAAGTCCGCCAGCTGGGCGCAATTGACGTTGTTCAACCCCTCTGCCGCGGCCTCCAGCATAGCGTTGTAGCCAGCGCTGCCAGGCTGATCAAGCGGGTAGGTTTCCACGTCAAACAGCTCTGCAGTCGAAAAAAACGCGTGTGCAGCTTGAGCCTCTGTTTCGGACATTTTCCCTCTCTCCCTGCTATGCCCCAGCCACGGGAGGCGCGCTCCAATACCCGGGAATCGTTTGGTAAGTATTTGAAAGGAAACGACAGTTTCGCCTATCTAGGTGGCTGTCGAACGCAGGGAGCAGTATTTGCAGAGTGTTGTGTTATTTCAATTTAATAATAATACCATTATCCTGAAATTCATTCACACAGCGGTACAAACAGGCAAACCAATATACCCAAGCAGTCATGCTGCTTGCGTAGCCGCCAACGTCCTGAGTGTTTCGTCAGGTCGATTTATCCAACGGCTTAGAACCTTTTTTTCTTCAACACCTTCGCGTGGTTCATCGATCAATTAGCCAAGCGATGCTTCGCGGCTCCCGTCTGTTCACAGTAACCCTCACCTGTCAAATCCATGCCGGAACCAGTTGAAACAGCTATGACAGGCTTCAGTGGGATCGCTGTCATACCCGAGAGACTATCTCTACCATCGTTCTGTCCAGTAGGGCTGGCAAGGGGCAGATTCACTTCACCTGAGTCGCTCCAAAAGCCGCGCTACTTTTGAACAGCTGCTTTGCAGAATGTACCTTGGGTGAAAGGATAGAGATGAATGTCGCTAAATAGGCACTCTCGCCAACTCAACCATTCGCAGATCACAATTTTGCAAAGGTACTATCTACGTTTTGTTCACCCTGTGCTGCTTTTAGTTTGAAAGATATTGCCCTGTGGACAGTGAAGGTCCGCCTTCACTGTCAATTGGTTTCGCTCTCGCAAACGCAGCGAACGGCTGCTTTCTCCGCCCGACCTGCTTGAACTGCTCTGGCGACGTACCAATGATCTGAATGGCAAATTTGGGCTGCGAGCGGCCGACTGCACCCGCAGCATTTTTTGAGCAAATCAATGATCACAAAGGGCTCATATCGCAAGTTCGGCGCGCTAGGTGTGAACGGCTGATCTCCGAGACAGCGGCTCTTCACCTGGTCGGGATTGAACTAGCAGTGAGCGGGACCGAGCGGACATTCGCTGCCGCTGCAGCATCGGTTACGAAGTACATCAGCTTGCACAGGAAGCCGACATTGGTGCCACATGCGGCGGACGGCAGGAGCGCGCCTAAGCCGGCTAGGGGCTTCGCTTGTGAAGTGCTGCTAGGCAAGCGATGACTAAATTGGGTTAAACCGCCGGAACCGACGCCCCGCTGTCAATCAAAGCCAATTGGTTCTGGCCGACACAGGCGGCCTTGAACTGCCATCTTGCTTCATGATGGCACCGCGACGCAGTTTGCCTACAGTGAAACAACGGATGTCAGTAAACACATGAAAACCAGTCTCACATTAGTTTCCTTGGGGTTGTGCCATTAGCGTGCGTTGCTTTTGGGCCTCCTGTAGGCGTTCCGGCCAAGTTGACTTTATGAAAGCTAGAACGTCCCAAACATCTTGATCGGATAGCGTGTCCTCGAATCCCGGCATTCCACTGATGACTCCCGTTACACCCATGCTCAAGAGTGCGGCTTTCCCCCCAAATTTGGTATAGCTGAACAGCAAGGCATCATCGTGGTGCCAAGTATGACCTGTACGGTCATGCGGTGGCGCGCGAAGCACGCCATCTCCATCAGGTGACTGCCAATCCTCCTGCCCTTCAAGATTCACGCCGTGGCAACTGGCGCAGTGTTCGCCATAAAGCTCTTCACCTCTTGAAAGGTCAGCGTTGGCCGGTTGCACCTGCGCTTGAGTTGAACCAACCCCAACCAAGGAAGCAAAAGCTCCAGCTAAGGCGGTCTTCTTTATGGCGGAAATTGTTCTCATGTAACGTCCAACCAAGTCTTCATACCTGCGGCCTGACGACAATTGAGGTTCATGCCATTGTTCCTTTCTGTGCCGGGCTTGCTTTTCTGCGAAATCTTCAACCACCGGAATGATCATCCAGAAGATAGGTCGCCATTGCCTTACGGTCGTTCTCGGTCAGAAAAGCAGTTCCATAGAGAACAACCTCCCCCATCGTTCCGCCAAATGCGTCGCCATCCGGCATCACGCCAGTACGCAGTGCGTAAGCCAGGCTGTCGACGGTCCAGCCGCGTTTCTGAAGCGACAAGTAGTCGATGGCCGGAGCTTTCCCGCCGCCAGGCAGGGCATCACTACCCTTGAAGTGCTCTGTGTCTGTTTTCCGGGCTCCGGCCAAATTGCGCCCGGTGTGGCACGCCGCACAATGCGCGGCTCCCTCAACCAGAAGCCGCCCGCGGTTCCAAACATCACCGCTCCCAGGGACAGGTTCCGTTCTTGGAGGTTCAAGAAACGCAGCGCGCCAGAGCTTCAGCCCCCATCGCTGGTTGAACGGAAATGCCATCTCTTGCTGCCTGGACGGCTGGGCCACAGCCGGAACTGTCTGAAAGGCGGCCCAGAGATCAGCAATATCCTGATCCGTGAAGTTGCTATAAAACGGGTAGGTGAAAGCCGGATAATAGGGCTGACCGTCAGGGGAAACACCCTGGCGGACAGCCTGAGCAAACTCTTCAACCGTCCAATTGCCTATTCCATGTTCGCTGTCCGATGTGAGGTTGGGCGAGTACAGAGTACCGAATGGGGTTTCTAGCTTTACTCCACCCGCCAAAGGTGCTCCGCCGTTAGAAAAGTCGGTGTGGCAAGCGATACAACCAGACGCTCTGGCCAGATAAGCTCCGCGGTTCACATCTCCCTTGAGGTTAAGCTCGCTCAGCGGCACACCGATAGGCCAAGCGACCACTGCGGCGAGCCCTGCCGACGCAGTAACTGCCGCGGCAAGGACAAAACGAAACATGCGTTTCATAATCCGAATTCACTCTTCGCGGAAACGAGTATGGCACGCTGAACAGGTTTGGCTCAGCATTAGGAACACACCGTCAGCAGGCATCTGAGACAGGGCCTCAGCACTTGAACTGCCGCCCATCATTGCGCCGCCCCCCATCATGCTGCCGCCCATCATGCTTCCTGAACCCATATGAGATGATCCCATCATTGTGCTGTTGGACATCATGCCCGTCCCTTGGGCTTCTGACATCATCAACCCGTTCTGCGCCGCCGAGGCCAGACCATCAGAATAGGTCTGCAATTTTTCTGCGAGATCGACAAAACCTTCCCAATCGGCCCATATCTCAGCCTTGGCTTCAGATGGATGCCCATTTGAACCCTCCGGAAAGAGCGCCGTCAGGACTTCACCCGCATGGGCTCCAATTTTTTTGGCTTCCCGGCGGACTGCCGCTGCATTATAGGCCGTTTTTCCCTGCATCATCGGAGCCAGCACTTTCATGCTGTCTTTCATAACTCCCATGCCATCCATCCGTTCCTTTACGATGCCTGTTGCACCGCTATGGGCATGAGCAGCGACAGCAATGAGCGACGCCAATGCGGCGCCGGAAACCAGTTTGGAAAGTGTCATCTTGTTTTCCTGAAATAGTTTGAGATTGCGCTTTGAAGGCGCAGGATCAGTGCTCAGGAAAGGTAACGGGGAGGCGGCGGATCAAAGCCAGTGATCGTAAACGGCCTCAACAGGGCTATCGGCATATCATCACGAGAGATTTGCTTGCTCGGCCTCGTTGAAAGGCAATTGCCTATGAGAACAGCAAAGCCACCACAGAGCAAACTGCCATGACAGTGTTCAGTATGGCTACTGCCCGCCTGTTCTTGATCAGTGTCCTGAGCAGTGACAGCGATATGCGCTCCGCCGCCAGCCCCGTGTGCATCTGCCTGACTTGCAGACAGGAAGATAACTGCGACGAGCAGACCCGCAGCCAGCAGCAAATACCCGGTTTTTAGTCTGCCAAAGTGGCGCACTGCTCAGTTTATCCTGTTTTCGTGGCTAAGTTCACGGACACAGACAACGATGCCTTTCCTACCGATCCAGGTCAAGCGGCCGACCGTTGCAGTTCACTCTGCTGAACCACGCGGCTCGTTCATGTGGGAGCTTAAATTTATGCACTCGAAGATAAGCAGGAAAGCCTTCTGTAAGGTAGATAACCTCACACTGCTCGCTCGCTGCTGAGTGTTTTCATTACTGCGCAAGCAGAGAAGCAAGCGAAGCTGCCTCTGATACACTTCGCGACAAATCTCTCTCGAACCTTGCCGCAGTGTTCGTATATTTCAATCAAGTATGAGCAACACCCCCCATATTCTGGTGGTCGACGATCACCGTGAAATCCGGTCTGCGGTCACACGTTACCTGGAGAAAAACGGCATGCGGTCCTCCGCCGCCAAAGACGCCGAAGAAATGGATGCGATGCTCACTTCCGGAAGCTTCGATCTGGTTGTTCTGGATGTGATGATGCCAGGTGAGGACGGGCTGTCTGTTTGCAAACGCTTGTCTCAAGAAGGGCAATTGCCTGTGCTGCTGTTGACCGCCTTGGGCGAGGAGCACGATCGGATCACCGGGCTGGAGACCGGTGCAGACGATTACTTGGCCAAACCCTTTAACCCGCGCGAGCTGCTGGCTCGCATCCGGGCAATCCTGCGCCGTACAGCAAAGGAAGAACCACCCGCAGGCCGATTAGCAGGAAAACGTGTGAAATTCGGGCAATGGGTCTTGGATAGCGACAGGCGGGTGATCCTCGACAGCGCAGGACAAGAGACGGCTTTGACCGGCTCCGAATTCAAGCTGTTAGTCGCGCTGCTAGAGCGTAACCGCCTGGTACTGAGCCGCGATCAGTTGATGGATCTGACCGCTGGCCGGGCAGCGGCGCCAATGGATCGGACAATTGACAACCAGATCAGCCGCCTCCGCCGCAAGATAGAGAGTGATCCCTTGCGCCCGCGCCTGATTACCACGGTTCGCAATGGCGGATACTGCCTGTCCGTGGATATTGAGGTTTTGGATCAATGAGTTTTGTTCCGCGCAGATTGCGGTCGCAGTTAGTGCTTTTGGTCGTGCTGGCGCTGGCCGCCGCACAAGGCGTAAGCCTGTTTTTCTTGTCTGGGGAACGCAGCCTAGCGATCCGGGCTGCGATGAGCACCGAGGCAGCCGGCAGGGCAGCCAATGTCGCGAGGCTGATTGAAGAAGCTCCCCCGTCCCTCCATCCCTCGATTGTCCGGGCTGCCAATTCTCCCCTGGTGCGTTTCGAACTTAGCGGCAGCCCGGCCGTAACGCACACTTCACATGACACTGATGGTGCTGCCGAGGCACGGGTTCGCGCACTTCTGGGTGGAGACACCAACCGGGAGATCCGGGCTGAACTGCACGAGACTGATAGTGCTGGACTGCCACTTCCCTATCTGGAACCAGAGATGGCTGAGATCCATCGGGAAATGATGCGCGGCCAGATGCTGGCAATTGAATTGAACCTGTCAATTGCGCTGAGCGATGGCCAATGGCTGAACGCAGAGACATTGTTCGAGCGGCCACCGCTGCAATGGTCCTTACAGCCGACGATCACCTTTGCCCTCAGCGCAGGCTTCATCCTGGCTGCAATTTTTCTGTTTGTGCTGACCCGTGTCACGGCTCCGCTGCGCATGCTTTCCTCAGCGGCTGAAAACCTGGGGGGTGAGGAAGCTACTGAACCGCTTCCCGCAGACGGGCCTCTGGAGGTACAAGAACTCATCTGTGCGTTCAACAGGATGCAGCATCGAATAACCAGCCTCGTAGCCGAGCGCACCCGGATGCTGGCCGCCTTAGGCCACGACCTGCGCTCGCCGCTGACAGCAATGCGGGTGCGGGCAGAGTTTGTGGAAGACGGTGAAACCCGCAGTAGCATGATATCCCTTATCGGGGAGATGCAGAGCATGGTCGAAACAACACTCTCCTTTGCCCGTGGTTTGGCGGACGCAGAAAAGCCTGAAGACTGCGAGCTGGGCAGTTTTCTCCAGGCTTTACGAAACGACATGCTGAACGGTTTTGAACTGCTGCCTGGGGATCCCGTCCAGATCTGCCTGCGGCAGAACGCCATGCGCAGGGCTCTGCGCAATGTGATTGAAAACGCGCTGAGGTATGGCGGCGCGGCGCAGGTTGAATATCGATTACAGGACGGTGGCGCCGTAATCACTGTGTCGGACCCAGGACCGGGTATTCCGGAAACTGACTTGGAGCGTGTATTCGATCCCTTCACGCGATTGGAAGACTCTCGCTCGCTTGAAACGGGCGGGCACGGGCTGGGGCTGTCGATTGCCCGCACCATCCTGCGCGCGCATGGCGGCAGCCTCACATTGCGCAACCAGACGGAGGGCGGTCTCTGCGCCGTGCTGAAGCTGCCGCTTGGACAGTGAGACCGGCTATATTCGGATACATACCGATACAAATCACCGGCCGTACAGGCGTTGACCTTCCTGCGCTGGAAGGCCGCAAATCTATTGGCCGCTAGGACAGCTCCCGCAACGGTGGCGGCTTTGACAATTGGATGGGGAAGACATGAACAGAACGGGCCTTTTGCTTGCAACAGCGCTGATTGCCATCGGCGGATTTGCCATGTGGGGCGTTTCCCGACCAACAGAGCAGAACCCGGAAGCAGCGGAAGCCATATTGGAGGGCGTGGCTATTGTTGAGGTGAAGTTGCCCAAGACCCTTTCTGAAAACGCTCAGATCGGAAAACGCATCTTTGAAGCCAAATGCGCATCCTGCCATGGCGAAAACGCCGCTGGTCACGAAGGGGTTGCCCCACCGCTGGTTCACAAGATCTATGAGCCAAGCCACCACTCCGATACCGCATTCCTGCTGGCTGCCAAAAACGGCGTACGAGCACATCACTGGCGGTTCGGAAACATGCCGCCAGTGCCCGGGGTGACTGATGGCGAAGTCAACCTGGTGACACGCTACGTGCGCGAGCTGCAGCGCGCAAACGGGATCCACTGAGATCGGACAGACTTGTCTGCATAGCTTTTTCCGCCAGAAGGCCAGGCAGCAGCGCTGCTGGACGTCAGCTTTTCACTGCCGACTTTAAATCCGCTTGCTGCTGTTCCAACAGAAACCCTAGAATCTCCTTGTAGCGTATCCGTGTGTCTTCGAGCTGCTGGTAAAAGCGGAACAGCTCTTTCAGCGGAGCCGAGAAATCCTTATGCGCCGCCAGTACCGCGATCAGAGCGCCCAGAGTGATGCGTTCCTCAAGCACAAAGTACCCGCCTAGCGAATAGAAGAGGAACGGCGTCAGCGCGGTCAGAAAATTGTTCAACGCCTTGGCAAAGAACTTCACCCGGTGGATCCGCCTGCGGATCGCTTCCAACTGCCGCAACGAGGCCATTGTATGCAGCACATCTCTGGGGCGGTCCTGCGCCGGGTTCAGCTGTTCCGTTAGACCGCGGGTAAGTCTCCGCATCTCCTGAATACGTTCCCGGCTCAGCCGGTTCACGATCCGCTGCAGATAGGGCAGCAGAAACAGTTGCAGCGGCAGAATAGTCAGCGCTGCAGCACCCAGGATCGGATCCTGAATGAACATGAACAGCAGGATCGTAAGCAACGTTCCGCCCTGGGTCACTGGAAGCGCAACCAGATCCGCTGCAAAGCCGCCAATCGGCTCTGCTTCCTGCCCTAAAATTTGCGAAAGCTCGCTTTTTCGCGGGCGGCCGGCTTGTTTGCGCCAACGACAATAGATGAGCAGCCGGAGACGTCTGAGACAGCGTTCGGCAAGCCGCCCTTTCAGCACATTCAGCAGGTACTTCCCGACACCGTTCAGCGTGATTGCCAGCAGAAAAACACCGCTCAGAACTGCCAGATGCTGTGTAGCAGTCAGATCATATCCCAACAGGCTCAGCGGTGCGTGCGATTTGCTCAGGACGTTGTTCACGATCTGCTTGGGCAGTTCCAGCGATAGATACAACACAGGCAATAAGGACAGGCTCAGAAGCAGAAGGAAAAACTGCTGCCGGCGCGTGGTCCGGGCAATGTGGGTAATTAGGTTCCGGTCTAGACCAGCGATGGACACGGTCGTAGGGGGCACCAGGCTAGCGGAGGAACGCGCAAGCCGCAGATGGAGCGCCCGGCCAAGCAGCGTAGCCGCAGAGATTGCCAGCAGAGCCGGGGCCAGCAGCAATACCAGATGCATCGCCGGATGCACCCATTCCGGAGAGGCTTCATCGTAGCTGAAGCCCAGCCAATTCGCGGCCTCATGGGCGAAAGAATGGTAGTGCGGGAACCTGTGCTCGGGCGGCATCGAAATAAGTCTGCTGAGATAGAGGGAAATGCGGCAGCCCCATTGGAGCTGCCGCGCTGCGGTGCTGCTGCCTGAGGGGCGAGGCAGCGGCACTCAGCAAATCATTGAACCGTAACCTGGCCGTACATGCCGGATTCATAGTGCCCCGGGATCAGGCAGGCGAATTCGAATGTGCCGCCATTGCTGAAGTTCCAAATAACTTCGCCGCGTTTGCCGGGTGCCAGGGTGACAGCGTTCGGCGTGTTGTGTTGCTCCATCCCTCCGGCCATAGCCTGCTTGTGCATGGCATTGCGCTCCGGCGTGTCCAGGACGAACTCGTGATCCAGCTCGCCCTCATTCACCACCATAATGCGGATGGTTTCCCCCTGTTTGAACTCCATGGCCGAGGGGGTGAAGATCATATCGCCATCATCGGTTTCCTCCATCGCCACCTTCACGGTGCGGCTGACCTCGCTGAGCTTGCCTGGCACGCCCGCGGCCATCTGTTCACCGTGGCTGCTATGGGCGCCATGGCCGTCGCCGTGGCCCGATACACCAGCCAGAACAGGCGTGCCGGCCAGGACGGCCAGCGCCGCTGAAAGGAAAAGCTTCTTCATTGGTATCTCCTTGATTTTATGAGGGGGAATTGCCCTTCCGCCGCCAGGTTCACGGCGGGAAGGGAGTGCGTCCGGCCGGACTGCCCCGGCCGGGCGCAGGGGCTTCAGAACATCAGGCGGGTCCCGAAGACGACGGAGAACACGCCGTTCTCTTCACCATTGACGCGCAGCAGATCCGCTGTGCCGCCAAAGGATTCCTCGTAGTTGATGCCGACATAGGGAGAGACCGCCCGGTCGATCAGGTCATAGCTGAGCCGCAGCCCGGCCTCGACCGTGGCGCCGCCAGCGGCCTGATCGTAGGCCAGGTCGTCCTGCAGCGGCAGCGTCAGCTCCAGGCTCGGGACCAGGACCAGACGGTTGGTCAGCAGCGCCTCATACTCGCCCTCAAAGCGGAAGAACGAATGGTCCGACAGGTAGAGATCGGCATCGATCTCGAACCATTGCGGCGCCAGCCCTTTCAGGCCCAGCACCGCGTTATAGCGGTCCGGCAGCCCGTCCGGCGTGCTGGCTTGCACCCCGACCACCGCATCAAAGAAGGTGGAAACCGGGAACTGAAGCCGCAGCTGGTTTTCCAGAGCTTCGAACTCGCCCGATCCCTGAACCCGCTCGCCTTCGCTGCGCCAGACAAGTTTCAACTCATCGGTGCCGATCAGGGTGTCGAAATCCCAGACGAACGCGTCCGCGCCGTCGTTCTGCCGGTACTCTAGCTGCTCAGCCTGAAAGCCGTAGATCAGCTGCTCTGCTCCGGCAGGGGCGGACCAAAGTGCCACCGCGCTGGCCGCGGCAAACGCCGCGTTGCGTGTCTTGCTCATGTTTACGTCTCTTTCTGATCTTGCAGGGTTAAGCCGGGCCGCCTTCCACGATCACTTTGCGGAACATGCCCGCGTCGGCGTGGTAGGAGAGATGGCAGTGGAAGGCCCACTGGCCGGTCACATCGACTTCGGTTTCGGTGTAGACGGTGGTGCCCGGCGCGACGCTGACGGTGTGCTTGATCGGATCCCTGCGGCCTTTGCCGGTGTCCACGATCGTCCACATGCCATGCAGGTGCATCGGGTGGGCCATCATGGTTTCGTTGACGAATTTGAACCGCACCCGCTCGCCGTATTTCAGCCGCAGCGGTTCGGCCTCCGACAGTTTCTTGCCGTTGATCGACCAGATGTAGCGCTCCATGTTGCCGGTGAGGCGCAGCTCGATTTCCCGTGTCGCAGGACGGTCTCTATAGAGTGGCCGGCGGGCGCTGAGGTCATCGTAGGACAGGAACTTGCCGCCGTTTGCCGCGCTTGGGGTAAGGCCGCTGCCCGCCGCATAGAACCCTTCCTGTTCGCCAGCCATCGCCATTTGATGCCCGCCATGGTTCATCCCGGCCATGCCGCTGTCTTTGGACGCCTTGGCCCCTCCCATGCTGTGCTGGCTGTGGTCCATACCCGCCATCGGCTCTGCCTTGGCAGGCGCGGCCATATTGTGCTGGCTGTGGTCCATTCCTGCCATGGACTGGCTGTCCGAGGCGGCCTGCATCTGATGCTGGCTGTGATCCATGCCCGGCATCATCATCACGCTGTCGGACGAGCCTGTGTCGCTGCGCATCACATGGCCTTCCATGCCCATGCCGCCCATCATGCCGGCCATATCGGCCATCGTCAGCCGCGGCTTGGGCCGCATCGCGGGGACCGGCCCGGCCAGGCCCTCGCGCGGCGCCAGGGTGCCGCGCACCATCGCGGTGCGGCCCATGGATTCCGCCACAATGCTGTAGGCGCGGCTTTCGCGGGGCTGAACGATCACGTCATAGGTCTCTGCCACCGCAATCCGCAGCTCATCCACGGTGACCGGCTTCACGTCATTGCCGTCAGCCTGCACCACGGTCATCTTCAGCCCCGGTATCCGCACATCGAAATAGGCCATCGCGGAGGAGTTGATCAGCCGCAGCCGGACTTTCTCGCCCGGCCTAAACAGCCCGGTCCAGTTCTGCGCCGTGCTCTGGCCGTTGATCATCGGGGTAAAGCCCTGAACATCCTCGATGTCAGTCGGCATCATTCGCATCCGGCCCCACATCTTGCGGTCTTCCAACGCCGCCTTCAGGCCCATGCTGCCGGAATCCTGGATCAAGTCCTGCAGCGTGCGCTGCGAGCGGTTGTAGTAATCCGCCGACATCTTGAGGTTCCGCATGATCCGCTTGCCGCGGTGCGGGTGGGTGTCCGTCAGCTGCAACACATAGTCGCGGTCCGCCCGCACTGTTTCACCGCGTTTTGGCTCGATGACGATGGCACCATAGGCCCCGTCCGGCTCCTGAAAGCCGGAGTGGCTGTGGAACCAGTAAGTACCGGCCTGCACGATCGGGAACTTGTAGGTGAAGGTTTCGCCCGGCTTGATACCGTCAAAGCTGATCTTCGGCACCCCGTCCTGGTCAAACGGCAGGATCAGCCCGTGCCAGTGAATCGAGGTGTCCTCGCGCAGGTTGTTGGTCACATTGAGGGTGATCTCCTCGCCTTCCTTAAAGCGCAGGATGGTCGGCGTCTGGCTGTTGTTGTAGCCGACACCGGACTTGCGGAAGTCTCCGGCGTCGATGCGGATTTTGTCCACGGTGATGTCATAGGTCCCGGCCTGGGCCGAGGCAGCCGCGGACAGGGCAAGGGCGGCGCCGGCAATGGCCGTGCGCCAAGGTGCGATGGGTGGCATCGTCAGTCCTTTGGTCTGTTGAGATGTTGGTCCGGTCATCCCCTGCAAGCATCCGCAAGCGCAATTTTTTACGCGCCGGGATCAACCGATGCAGCGTTCACTCATAGAGCGGCGCAATTGCACGCTGCTGAAGTCCTCAAGCAGAGGGAATGGCAAGCAGTGGGTTCAAGTGCTTGGGATCATACTTTGGGAGGTGGAAGGTGGGCTTCGGGCGCCACGGAAGCCAGGCCAAAATCATTCAGGACGACCGCCAGCTTTCCTGCTTTTCCGATGATGGACACCTGTTGCCAAACCTGAAGTGCAACCGGGACTTCACAGGCCGCAGCCTTGTGGCATAGGCCGGTGCTGGAATGGCTGTGCCCGTCTGCCGTTTCATGCTGGGCAACAGTAACAGCTTCAGCCCGATTTTCTATTTCTGCAGTCAGGGGCGCGAAAAGTGCGGACAGCGCCAGCAACAACGCCAGCGTCAATGATGTCCACAATTTTCCCGCTTTTGAGCGCATAAAACAGTTCCGTTTGCTTTCGCTCTATCTAGCTAGCCAGTGCGGGTCTCCAACTCAAGGATACGTTTTGATACATTTGCAAACCGGGTGCGCATTCGTCAGTTCGCCACAAAACGTTCAGCACATTTGCGGCCTTCTGAGCAGAGAGCGATCATCAGTGCTTCTAGGAAAAGAAAGGCTGAGGAGATCCCAAACGATGCGCAGGGAAGCTGTTGCCCAGGCTTGGCAGACAACGCGCCCAAGGCACTACTCCAGTGTCACTAGCTAGGGACCAGGGAGCCTGATGGCCTTTATTTCGCACCGGGAGGGGTTGCGCCGAAGAAAATTTCCATTATGTGCCACGCTATGGCAGTTACTGGGTTCAGGAGTGACTTTGGTCGGTTGATACGCGCCGTTGCGTCAACCATCCTTGTTGCTGTGGTTCTCCTGAATACACTTGCGACAATTTCTGCTCATGCATCGCCTCCCGCAAATGCCGTCACCGCTGTTTCTGACGTACAGCACGAGACATGCACTTTGCACAAAGCGGCAAAAAGAGTGCAGCACAGGCACCATCAAAAGGGCGCCTGCGAAATCCCTGATGAAGAACGGCACGCCACTTGTTCGGTGGCCGTTTGCTGTTTTCACGAATTCAACGCAGCACCAATTCTGTCTGTTGAGCGCCGCCTGGTAACTGTTCAACTCGTGATAGCGAGCTCGACTGGAGTAATTTCCAGGTCAGAACTCCCGCATGATCGTCCTCCCCGTTCAATCTGATTGAATCCGCTTGGCGCTCAATCGAGTGCGCCATCTGTTTCTGATCAGACAAGGTTTGCATGCTGCAAGCCAGAACGAGGTATTCCATGCGTGGACGCTATTTTGCTCTCGGTATTCTTGCGCTTGCTGCAGGGGTTGCGGGAGGCATCTCTCTCGAAAGACTTTTCCTCAACCCGTCATCAATGACCGGGGCAAACGAGGCCGAGATCTTGTATTGGGTTGCACCGATGGATCCGAACTTCCGGCAACCAGGGCCGGGTAAATCGCCAATGGGGATGGACCTTGTCCCTGTATATGCAGGCCAAGAGCCTTCCGGGGACCCTGCAGAAGTGCAGCTATCTGCGGCAGAGATTAACGCCATTGGCGTCCGCACCGCGATTTCACGCATGTCCGAGGTGTCCGGAAAGATCGAAACCGTTGGCTTTGTTGGCTATGACGAGCACCGGACAAGCCATGTTCACACTCGTGTGGACGGTTGGATCGAAAAGCTGAACGTGCGCGCTGTCGGAGACCCCGTTCAAAAGGGCGATGTCTTGTTTGAGATGTTTTCGCCACAGATCGGCTCGTCAGCCGGCGACCTGGTTCGCGCCATCGAGGCAGGAAACCCTCAGATCATTGATGCCGCCCGTAACAAGCTGCGCAGTCACGGCATGTCTGACAGGCAGATCGAGCGTATAGAAGCCAGCCGTACTCCTGAGCGCAACATTGAAGTCGAGGCTCCGCAGGACGGTGTTGTGATTTCACTTGAGGCTGCAGACGGAATGTTTCTGCAGCCCGGCACACGCGCTGCATCGCTGACAGAACTTTCAACTGTGTGGCTGATAGTCGATGTGTTTGAGCGCGACATTGCAAAGCTGACTGACAATATGCTTGCCGAAGCGCGGTTTGAGCATTTGCCTGGCCGGGTTTTCAAAGGTTCAGTTGACTACATCTACCCTGAACTTGACGCAGTAACCCGAACGCTTCCCGTTCGCTTGCAATTTGACAACTCCGACATGCTGCTACGCCCGAACATGTTCGGCACGGTCAGCCTGATCCCCTCAGAAAACCGCATGGCGCTGACTGTCCCAACCGAGGCTATCATTCGCACCGGGACTGCAGAACGGGTGATACTGAAAACCGGGGATGGCACTTTCAAACCCCGCCTCATTACAGCGGGACTACGCGACAATTTTGGTGACGGCGGGCGTACAGAAGTTGCACAGGGATTGGAGCCTGGAGAAGAGGTTGTAGCCTCCGCTCAATTCCTGATCGACAGCGAAAGCGCGCTGAGCGCCGGACTTATGCGCATGGCGCCGACTGATGAAGCTCCTGCACGTGGATCAGGAGAGTTGGTTGCTCTGGATTTTGAGTCCCGTATGGCAAAGATCCGGCACGGTGCTCTAGACAGCCTCGACTGGCCAGAAATGACGTCTAGTTTCCCGATCCGGGCTGATGTTTCTCTTTCGCGTTTGGTTGAAGGTCAGCAGGTGTCGTTTCGGCTGTCTCGTGGAGCAGATGGCCTGCTAGGGCTCATTGAGCTTGGTCCAGACGACGGTGTTGCTGCCACAGGCACCGGTATTGTGAGCAGCGTCACAGCAGAGGGAAAGCTGTCGCTCTCACATGACCCCATTCCTGAACTCGGCTGGCCTGCAATGCAAATGGATATGCCAGTGGCAGGTCTAGACACTGCCGAAGTACCCATGGATGTGCCAGTCGAGTTCGATCTCTCAAAAAGTGATGACGGGATGTTCACCATTGTCGCAGTCCGGGCTGCAGGCGCCCCGCCCTCAGCCGGCTCTGCCCCAGAGGCGAGTGAACCAGAGACCTCCAAGGCTGCTTCAGATGTTCTCGTTTCAGGAACCATTGACCAGGTCGACGCAGAATCCCGCATGGCCACGATAACCCACGGCCCTATCACGGAAATTGGCATGCCAGGCATGACCATGAGTTTTGCAGTGAGTGAAGAGCTGGAAATTACCAGCCTTCCGGTCGGCTATGAATTGGCTCTGACATTTGCGCGTCCAGACGGCATGACCATGGTGCTCACCGGGGTGGAAACCGCCTCACCGCCGATGGAGGTGCTGGGCAAAATCAATAGCGTCGACTCCGAAACGCGAACCGCGAACATCACGCATGGCCCAGTGACGCAGATTGGCATGCCAGGTATGACCATGGACTTCTCGATTGATCCAGCCCTCGACTTAGCTGGATTGCCGTCCGGACAAGAAGTGACTCTGCTTTTCACCCAGAACGCAGACTTCTCAATGACCCTGGTAGGCACAAAGCCGGTTGAGGTGACGCAATGATCGCTTCTGTTATCCGGGCGTCTGTTGCAAATCGCTTCGTCGTTCTTGCACTTGCAGTCATGATGGGCGTGATTGGTGTCTGGGCGATCCGCGAAACCCCCGTAGATGCTATTCCCGACTTGTCGGATGTTCAGGTCATTGTCCGCACGCCTTATGCCGGGCAAGCCCCTCAGGTCGTTGAAGATCAGGTCACTTTCCCCATTGCCACTGCCATGCTCGCTGTGCCCGGAGCCAGTGATGTGAGAGGCTTTTCCTTTTTCGGCGACAGCTACGTCTATGTCGTTTTTGAGGACGGCACTGACCTTTACTGGGCGCGCACCCGTGTGCTCGAATATCTGGGTCAGATTACTGCGAACCTTCCAGAAGGGGTTTCGCCCCAGCTCGGGCCGGATGCAACCGGTGTCGGCTGGATCTACCAATATACGCTTATTGACCGGACTGGCGGGCACGACCTGGCCCAACTGCGGACACTCCAGGACTGGTTTCTGAAGTATGAGCTGCAAACCGTCGACGGTGTGTCCGAGGTCGCAACCATCGGCGGCATGGTCAAACAGTATCAGGTCGTTGTGGACCCGAACAAACTGCGCGCCTTTGACGTCACCCTGCCGCAGATCCGCAGTGCCATTCAAAACGCCAACCGCGAGACCGGTGGTTCCGTGATTGAAATGGGCGAAGCGGAATTCATGATCCGCTCTACTGGCTATGTTGATGAACTGGCAGACCTGGCCAAAGCACCCCTCATGGTCAACGAACGCGGTGCAGCACTGACAGTTGGCGACGTGGCAGACATCCGCCTGGGTCCGGAAATGCGACGCGGCGTCGGGGAGTTTAACGGCGAAGGCGATGCCGTTGGCGGTGTCGTTATCCTGCGCTGGGGCGGGAACGCCCTGGCTACAATCAAAGCTGTTGAGGCGCGTATCGAAGAGTTGCGGGCAAACCTGCCCGAAGGGGTTGAGCTAGTCACAACTTACAACCGCGCGGGTGTTATCGAGCGTGCAATCGAGAATCTCGAAACAAAGCTGACCGAAGAATTTATCGTTGTCGTTTTGGTATGTGCAGCCTTCCTGCTGCACATCCGCTCGTCCCTGGTGATCCTTCTGTCACTGCCTCTCGGCATCTTTGCAGCCTTCATCATCATGAAGCTGCAGGGGGTGAATGCCAACATCATGAGTTTGGGCGGGATTGCCATCGCCATCGGCGCGATGGTGGACGCGGCTATCGTGATGATCGAAGCTATGCACCGAAGGCTAGAGAAGGAAAAGCTGACCAATCAAAACCGCTGGCGCCTCGTCACCGAATGCGCAACCGAAGTGGGACCGGCACTTTTCTTTTCCCTGGCAATCATCACCGTGAGCTTTTTGCCGGTCTTTGTTCTGGAAAGCCAGGAAGGGCGGCTTTTCAAGCCGCTGGCCTTCACAAAGACCTACGCAATGGCAGCGGCGGCGATCCTTTCCATCACGCTGGTGCCAGTTCTGATGGGATACTTTGTGCGCGGCCGGATTCTTTCGGAGCACAAGAACCCTCTGAACCGTATCGTGATCTGGATTTACCGGCCCTTTCTGGATGCTGCTGTCGCGTGGCCGTGGGCCACGACGTTGCTCGCCGGTGTGCTGGTCGCTTCGATGTGGTGGCCGCTGCAGCGTATCGGGACCGAGTTCATGCCAGAGCTGAACGAGGGCGATTTCCTTTACATGCCGACACTGTACCCCGGTGTCTCCATCGGCAAGGCGCGCGAAGTGCTGCAGCAATCCGACCGGCTGATTGCTACGGTCCCTGAGGTCGCGACGGTGCATGGCAAGCTTGGACGCGCCGATACCGCCACGGATCCCGCCCCGCTCACAATGATCGAGACGACGATTCAGCTGAAACCTGAATCCGAATGGCGCGCGGGCATGACGATGGAAGGCATACGCGACGAGCTTGACCGCGCTGTGCAAATTCCTGGTGTGACCAATGTCTGGATTCAGCCGATTAAGAACCGCATCGATATGCTTGCCACAGGGATCAAGACACCCGTCGGTGTCAAAATCTCCGGCGCTGATCTGAGCGTCATCGAGCAGATTGGTGTCGATATCGAACGCGTGGTTGCAGGTATCGACGGCACGGCATCAGCCTATGCAGAGCGGCCTGTAGGAGGGCGGTTTGTGGAGATCGACGTCAACCGAGATGCCGCTGCGCGCTATATGATGAGCGTACGTGAAGTGCAGGATGTTGTTCAGACCGCAATCGGCGGGATGCAGGTGTCGGAATCCGTGGAAGGCCTTGAGCGGTTTCCAATAAACCTTCGCTACCCCCAGGAGTGGCGGAACAGCCCCGAACGCCTGCGGGACCTTCCGGTGGTCACACCGTCCGGCGCGCATATCCCCCTTGGCAACCTGGCAGAGATCAAAGTGGTGGACGGCCCCGGTATGATCCGGTCTGAAAACGCACGCCGCACTGGTTTTGTCTTCATCGACATCGCGGGCCGGGATCTGGGAGGCTACGTAACCGAAGCCCGTCAACTAGTCGCCGATGAGGTGGAATTGCCGCCTGGCTACTCGATTACATGGTCCGGTCAGTACGAGTATATTGAGCGCATGCAGGAGCGGCTGAAGCTGGTAGCGCCGGCAACGCTGCTTATCATCACACTGATGCTCTTTCTAGCCTTCAATCGAGTAATTGAGGTTGGGATCATCCTTGCCGCGTTGCCGGTAGCCCTCGCAGGAGGAGTCTGGTTCCTGTGGTACCTGAGCTTCGACATCTCTGTCGCCGTTCTGGTTGGGTTCATTGCGCTTGCCGGTGTCGCGGTAGAAACCGCGATTGTTATGTTGCTGTATCTCAATCTAGCCTGGGAAAAGCGGAAAATCCTCGCTGCTGAGGCACAGCGCAAGTTGACAACTGATGATGTAGAAGAGGTGGTATTCGAAGGCGCACTTCTACGAGTACGCCCCAAGGTTATGACAGTGGCGACAATTTTCGCCGGCCTAATTCCGATCATGTATGGCCAAGGCACCGGTTCGGAAATCATGCAGCGTATCGCAGCCCCGATGGTTGGCGGGATGGCGACTGCCACACTGCTAACCCTTTTCGTCATTCCTTCCATCTTCGTGATCTGGAAGCGGTTGGCTCTTGCACGGGTCAACCGAACCCTGCTGCAGGAACCCGGCCGAGAGACATCACCGGTACCGGCAGAATAGCCCGAAATGTGAAATCACCCTAAGGAGACAATCCAATGAAAAAACTTGCTGTAACCCTAGTGGCCTCGCTTTTGGCTGCACCAATCGCTGCCGCTCAGACGAGCCATAGCACAATGGACCATTCCAACATGGGGATGAGCGATGCTCAAATGGAAGGTGCTGTTCACACAAAGGCGACAATCAATTCGATTGACGAAAACTCTGCAAACGTCAGTCACGAGCCAATCCCTGAAATCGGTTGGCCTGCGATGACAATGGATCTCAACTTGGCGCCAAATGCTCAGGTGATGGGTGACATATCAGAGGGTGCTTCAGTTACTCTGATGCTGGTCAAGAACGACAACGGAATGTACGAAATCGGCGCGATGATGCCTGAATAGGCAGATAGGTGAGTGGCAGATCACATTGTCTCTGCCACTTGCGAAGACTGCAAATGCAAGGCGGCAACTTTTCCCCTGCTCCGTACAAACCGACGTTTTGCCGTGAAGATCTAGCCATCGAAGCAATTCTAGCGCACATGGTATTGAAAGCTCTCCGCGCTCAGAAGACTGGTTTCTACTTAAAGCTGGTAACGTATAACGCGCTGTAGAAAGTCCGCTTCCCATCCCTCAGGCCTGAGGCAGCCGTTCTTTGTCGCGCTTATCGCACCTGCGGCGAGTGATCGGAAAGCCCCGCCAGCCGCCTTTCTTAGACGGGCCTTGCAATGGCCGCTTAGCGCCGTTTGCGGCCTGCTGCACTCGCAAAGGGCCGCGCGGTGGTTGATGACCGTAAAGGGCTCAACCCGGCCGCTCGCTGCGATGAGCACAGCCAGGCGGTTTGAGCCCTCACCAGTCGTTGCTATTTTGTGCTGCGTGCGCTCGCTGCTAGGATTTTTCTGCACGCGCGCAACTTCTCATGTTGCGGTGCGGCGGCCATTCCGGCCGTTCGCGCACCGCGCAGCACTTTTAAGCTGGGAATTTACAGGTCGCGGACAAAGTTGCCGCTTCCGTTGCCGGAAGCTATGGCTACAGGCTGCTCAAACCGACTTCCTGACCGCCGACCGAGCGCTAAAGCCACTCATCCCGGTCGGGCAGAAAGTGAGAATTTGCTGCGGTTGCTCGGGGTTCGCTTCAGAAAAGCTAAAGCGGGCTCAAGAAGGCGGCGAAGACTTGAACTGCTGATCAGTCATTAAATTCCGAGCGTACCCAAATCCAAAATACGCTAAGAACATCAAGGCGATGTTGATCAGCCCAATGCCCTTTGCTCAAAAAACTTAGGACTTGTTGACGCATTGAGCGTATTCAATCTGAAATTACAAGATGTGATTTTAGGCGCTGCACGCAGTGCCTGTCTGATAATGGTAGGGCTGCTTATTAGCACGCTTCAAGTTCCAAGCGAACCATAAAACAGCTGCTAAAGCCCCAGTTTTGAACGGGTTGCCATAACATTCGAATGAAATTTGTAACCCTTTTTCATCCCGGAATAATCCTTAATTCCAGAGTGTTTTCCAGACAGCGGCCACCATTCCGCGTCATTTGGCCAGCTACGCCAAACTGTTCCCCAGCGGTCGACAACATGAGAAATGCACGTTTGATCGCCAAGGCTCTTTCCTGCCCGGCTGTTGTTGGGCCAATACCAAGACAGCTGGTGGCACAAGCGGCCCTGGGCGTCGACATTCCATTCCCCGGCGCCAAGGCTGTCACTGTTGTCGCCGCACCAGGCGCGGGCTTGCTGATTAGGCGAGTAGTAGATGCCGCCATTGCACCCTTCAGCCCAGATATCAGTATTCCCAGCATAGATTTTCGATACTAGGTGCGGGGGTGCAGGCTTGGCGCTGCGCGGCTTCGGGTCCGCCAGGACAAGAGATGGAATGGTGCCCAAAAGAACGGCGGCCATCAGTTTTACAGATATCTTCATGTGAACCCCACTAAGCGCTCTTGCCCAAACTTGGATTTTCATTCGGTTGAAAACCCCTTGGGTAAAAGGTGATAGAACGCTTCCTAAGAGAAACAATAATTTTTTGTAGAAACTGAATCAAACCTCGCACGTCCCGCCGGATTTTTCACGTAATCCCGATAATCACCAGCTATTGTCTCCGTGTTGGCAACAGCTTGTGCCCGCACGACGCCGGCCTCCTGTGGGAACCTGATTCTAGGGGTGTCCACGGTTCTAGACTGACTCCCGTGCAGCTGTACTTAATGCGGCTTGTGGCAACAGTGCCTTCCAAAGTCATGGAATTGTCGCTTGAACTCGGGGTTCAAAAGGCAATTTCTGCTAAAATTTGAGGAAATTTTGACAAGCCCTCCCTCAATGGGGAAATTGGACGCCATGTAGCCTGATCTGATTGTCATGCGTGGAAGCCTGTGGGGACAGGCACCGCGCAAATTTGACAGCAGTGTTGGCCTGCAAAGGGGTCGGGGGACCGTGGCTGACAGCAGTGTTGATATTTGCTTTGCAGGTGTGTGCCTGGCGGCTTTCGAAGCGCAGTACTGCTGCGTTCGGAGGGTGGCTGTTTGAGGCGGTTTTCCTTTCATCAGAACAGACTTGAAACAGCTGCGTCATCCGGCAGGGTATTTGCCGATCCCAAAAGGATCCGTGTGCGCCGGGTAAGGGCTGTTCTTATTGCCTTGCTAACGGCTGTCATTTGCTGGGCTGTGCTGTTTCTTGATGGCTCTTTCTCTTTGCAGTCTGCACTGCGGGAGCTGAATCCCTTCTACGATGACAAACATATTCATTCTTCCTTTACCGCGGATGGTTCCGGTCATCACGACCAAGTTCATCTGGCTTCGGCCTTTGCGGTACCAGAAGCAGAAACTTCCTGTGGAGATGGACGCAAACAGCCCCTTTTTTCGGCACTGGCAAACACGGCGGATCCCAAGGTTTTTGGTCATGTGCCTGTGTCATCTGAACAAGCATTTTTGTCGCTGGATGACAGTTGCGGCCAAATTGGCGTGGTCGTGCCTGAGTGGATCAGCATTGTCGAGAAAAAGGGCCGTCCTGCAGTATCCGTTATCAGCAAGGATACCCGGATTGCTGTTGAAGAGTACATTGCCGGGGCGGCTTTGCGTCCGCAGCTTTTGCCGGTCATTTTACTGGGTGAGGCAAGGCAGAAAGAGGTCTTTCTGGATAGCCTGGCAGATGCAGAGCGCGTGGCGGCCCTTGCCGAAGATATGGCCGCCGCTGTAGCGGCATTGAATGCCCAAGGTGCATGTCTGGACTTCACTGGATTGAAGCCAGACGCGTTCCGTCGCCTCAGGCCTCTGATGTCGGGCTTCTCAAAAGCATTCCGTTCCCGAGGGCTGAAAGCCTGTACTGTCCTTGCGGGCCAGCAGCCCCATTGGAAGGAACCGGATCTGACTGATCTGTTTGACCAGATCATCCTGAAGCTCTTTCAGGAGCCATGGGCGGAGACCGTGCCAGGTCCGCTTGCACCGTACACTTGGATTGAGGACTTGTCCGCTGAGGCAGTTCAGGCCGTTGGAGCAGAAAAGCTGGTTGTCGCGCTCGGCAATTTCTCGGTTGAGTGGACGTCTGGCGTATCAAAGCCTGAGGTCTTGTCATACTCGGAAGCCATGCAGAGAGTAAGCTCCTCAGGAGCGAAATTGCGGTTCAGCGCCAAAGCCCAAAATAGCTTTAGCCGCTACCGTGACGCCCAAGGACGTCAGCGCAAAATCTGGATGCTGGATGCCGCGTCAGCGCACAACCAGCTGGTGCGCCTCAAGCAGCTTGGCATTGCCAACGTTGCTGTGTGGTCTCTAGGGCAAGAGGATCCCGGAATTTGGAAAGTCCTGCAGCATCAAGATGCTTCCAAAGATGTTTTGGGGGCTGAACTTCATGTCGTAGAGCTCAATAACTATGTTGATTACAAAGGACAGGGCGCGTTTATCCGCATCGACCAGCGCGCAACTGCAGGAGCACGTCAATTGTCCTTCGAGGCGGAGAGTGGCCTGATCAGCAACCAGACCTATAGCCTTCTGCCCAAGCCGTATTCGATTGAGCTCTACGGCAAACCGGACAGGCGCAAGCTTGTGCTGACCTTTGATGACGGTCCGCATGAAAAATACACCAAGGAAATTCTGGATATCCTGCAGGAAGAGAACGTTCCGGGATCCTTCTTTGTTGTCGGCACCAGTGTCATGGATTCTCCCGACCTGGTCACCCGGATGGTTGACGAAGGGCATGAGGTCGGTGCGCACAGCTTTTCTCACCCCAGAATGGACCAGATCTCCAACACCCGCGTTGATCTGGAGTTTTCGCTCTCAGCCAAAATCCTGGCTGGATCTACCGGTCGGAAGACCTTGCTCTACCGCGAACCCTTCCAGCGTAGCGGTGGCCCGATCAGCGCAGAGCGGGTGGCCTCACTGGAGGCAGCTGAAGCCCGGGGGTTCGCGATTGCGGGTATGGATATTGTTCCCAAGGATTGGGAAGGCTGGGACAGCGGGGAGATCGCAAATTATGTGATAGACCAGGTGGAACAGGGAAGCGGCAATGTCATTCTTTTGCATGACGGTGGCCAGGACCGTACTGCCACAGTAGACGCAGTTCGCCCGATAATCCGATCGCTGCGGGCAAAAGGCTATGAGTTTACGACGCTGGCGGACCTTCTTGGCGCCAACCGGGCTGCGCTGATGCCTGTTGCCGAGGGCGGATCCCCGGCCTTTGACAGAGTTTCCTTCTCCATTGTCTGGATGGCGCAGCAAGCTGTCGTTGTTGTTTTCTGGATGGTGCTCGCAATTGGCATAGTTCGCTCAGCCGGCATTCTTCTCCTGGCGCTTTTGAACCGCCGTGAAAGATTTACACCCCTGCAAAGACAGCCGAAGGTTGCGGTGATAATTCCCGCCCACAATGAGGCAAAGGTGATCTCCCAGAGCATCGAAAGCGTGCGCGCCAGCGGCTACAAGAACCTGGAAATTATCGTGGTGGATGACGGCTCCACCGACGACACGCTTATTGAGGTGCTCAAGTTTGGCCACAAGAGCGAAGTCCGCCTTATCTCACAACCAAACCAAGGGAAGTGGAGTGCGCTTAACAGGGCGATATTTAGCACAGATGCTGAGTTTGTAGTCTGCATCGATGCGGATACGCAAATGTGCAGAAACGCAATTACACATCTCGTCAGGCACTTTGCAGATCCGAAGACCGGTGCAGTGGCAGGTAAAATCATTGCAGGCAACCGTGTGAACCTGCTGACCCGGCTTCAGGCATTTGAGTATGCAACGTCCCAGAATGTCGAAAGGAAAGCGTTTGACCTGATCAACGGCATTCTGGTGGTTCCGGGAGCCATCGGTGCATGGCGGGTTGAGGCTTTGAAGAAAGCGGGATTGTTCAGTGAGGAAACTCTGACCGAAGATACTGACCTTACAATCCAGGTGAACCGGGCGGGGTATAATATTGTCTTCGAGCCAAAGGCCAAGGCGTACACCGAAGTGCCGGAAAAGGTGGGTCAGCTTCTGAAACAGCGGCTTCGCTGGTCCTTTGGAATGTTCCAAAGCGCCTGGAAGCATAAACGGGCGATCATTGAGAGGCGTTCGGTTGGCCTGGTATCAATTTCCGACATGTTTGTGTTTGGCTATGTTTTCCCGCTGTTGGCCCCTATCGCAGATCTGTTTGTGATCTTGATGCTGTACAAGCTGATGGCCGGTGGCTGGGCCGGCGAGGTTGGAGGTTCCCAGCACACACAACCGGCGCAGTACATATGGGCCTACCTAGCACTCCCGGCGTTGGAGCTGTTGATTGCTGCCATTGCCATCACGTCCGATGAAGACGAAAGCAAATGGTCCTTGCTGCTGTTTCCGCTTCAACGCCTCGTCTACCGTCCGCTCATGTATTTTTCGGTAATACGCTCAGTTTTACGGGCCGTAACCGGACGTTTAGCCAGCTGGGGTAGCGTAAAGCGCCAGGGACGAGACTATGGTTTGGTGGCCGGCCACACATGAGACGCAGATTATTTCTGAAATCGGTCGCGGCCGGCTTGGCCCTGTTCCCAAGGGGTGGATTAGCTTCTGTTACACAGAAGCTTCCTGCGCAAACTGTCCCCGTAGTGACAGATATCAACGAAGACGTTTCAATCCCGCATCTCATTGCGGTGATTGATGCCTTTGTTGACCAGAACATACCGCTCGCCTGCGTTGTGAACCCCTTTGATAAACAAGGCCGCCCGCATACCGCAAAAAGCAAGCTAGCACAGGTTCTGAACGGCTATCTGATTGGCAGAAGCGGGTTGGATGTTGTGCCATACGTTCCGGAACTGCAGTCACTGTCCGAGCATTTCCAAGCCCGAGCAGCTCATGACGCCGTCTCTGCCATGCAAAGGATGCTGTGGTCGGGGGGCTCTGCACGGCAGCCGGCCAAGGTCCTGCAGGCAATCGCCTGTGCGGACCAGGAAGATCCTGCCGCTCCGCGCGGAGTGCGTTCTGCGGGCATTCTCAATCTCCTGTCGGTTCCGGCGAAATCAGCTCCGGTCAGGACCGAAACTTGGGACAATGGTGTCGTGAGGCTGTTTGGCGGCAACCTACTATCCCTGAATGATTTTGACGGGACAGCGCAAACCGTCGCAGCTTCTGCCAGCCAGAATATAGTCTACTTCTCAGCGAAGGATTTCTCTGGGATGGATGTGAAAAAGCTGAAGGCAGCCGCGATTTGGTTTGCAAGCGCGCTGTCGCAGCAAGAGCTGGATGGAGATGTGTCGCTATTGCCGGTGACAGACATTCAACTGCGCGACACCTACGGCTTCAAACGGACGGTTTGCCTGCATGTTCTGAAGCCGCAAGAGAATGATCATGATCAATTATCTGGGTATTCAGGTTTTACAAAGTTTCTTCAGGCAGCCGGAATCCCCTATTCCACTGGAAACCAGTTTGCGGGAGAGGCCAACAACGGCTTTTGGGTTCCAACCGACTTTCACCCAAAGAACGCTGAGGCCAGTGCCGCGCAACACATAATGCTCCCTGTGGAAATTGAAAGCCGGAGTGAGGCGAAAATCCGGACGGTCAGGCCGTTGGGGCCTGGAATCGGCGTTGCCTTTATTGCAGAAACAGGTGGTGTCCAAGGGCTGGAGGGCGCGGGATTCCTGCAATTCCCGCAACGGGTTGTCAGCGATGGCGGTGCGGCGGAAGCATTTGAATCAGCCACGGCGGGAACCAGGGATGTGGTGGTTTTTATACAGCCGGAGGCGATTGCCTTTCCGCCTGAGCGGCGAGCGTTGGAAACCCTTTTGAAGGACATGCTCAGGGATGAGGAGACGAAGTTTCTCCTTCTTGAAGAGTTTGCCCGGACCGTTGCCCCGGCAGGGCCGCTGCCAACACGATGGAGGAGGACGGCAGCCGCCGCGCCGGAGTTGGCAAGAACACGCCAGAACCTTTCGGATGCCAAGCGGCAAGAGCTTTTGGAAGATGCCCGCGTTGCCTGGCAGTATTTCGAAAATTTCACTGATCCCAGGACCGGGTTGTGTCCGGCGACCGTGGACTTCGCTCCGGGGGGGCGGAAACACGAGGCCGTCACGATGTGGGACGTTGGAAGTCACATCAATGGCTTAGTGGCTGCTGTGCAGATTGGCTTTATCAGCCAACCAGACTTTGAAACTGCTATCCGCAAGATCCTGCCAAATATCACGGGCAGGACCTTCATGGGACGTCACCTGCCGCAGGGATGGATCCGGACCGATCGCCGCAAATGGGGCAACAGGGATTTTGACGGATCCGACGCAGGCCGGCTGCTGGCTGCCTTGGACAACCTGCGCCGGCACAGCAGTTTCGGAGAGCAACTGGCTAAGCTTGTCGCTTCCTGGGACCTTCGGAAGGTGATCATAGAGGGCGAAATTCACTCGGTCACAAGTGGAGAACTTGAGACTTCATATGTGTCACATAGCGCTCATTACTCGGCATTGGCCTTCCGGCGCTGGGGGATTGCTGCCAAATCCCCATATGAGGTGTTTTCTGGCCGGTCGGCGGCCGATGGGCAAATGGCATTGCTGGAAGCTGCAGCCAAAATCGGGCCGTTCGGCGCAGAACCCCTGCTGCTTGAAGCAATGGAAATGGGGATGTCGAAGGAAAGCGCCTATCTGGCGGACGTCCTGTTTGCCGCCCAACTGGAGGACTTTCGCGAGACCGGCCGGCTCATCTGCGTCTCGGAAGGGCCAATCGACAAGTCGCCCTGGTTCCTCTATCAGGGGTTGCAACTGGATGCAAAGAAAAGGACCTGGGCCTTTGACACGGTTGGGCAGGAGCCTGAATACAGAACGCCTGAGTTTCGTGAGGAAAATCTGGTTATCAGCAGTAAGGCTGCTTTTCTCTGGTCAGCTTATCAGCCGCATGAATACTCTGAGAAACTATACAGGTTCACTAGAAGTGCCGCGAAAACAAAGAACGGGTTTGCGTCGAGCATCTACCTGAAGACCGGTCGAACAACCGAGACCTACTCTGACTTGAATACAAACGGTGTTATTCTTCAGGCCATTGCCCATCGTCTTGCCCGCTCCAACTGACAGGCTTAAGCCGGCAAGACATGGATTTACTGCAGCTTCGCGTCAAAGGGCTGCACACCCGCTGGCTGCAATTTCCCCTGGTGTAACCGGGTAGCCAGGACCGGGATTTAGAATTACCGGCTGAATTCCCGTGATACGGTTCATGCAGCGGTCGACCCAATTCTCGTCGATACCTTGGCCGCCAACGTAGATATCCAACCAATCGTGCCCCTGGTAGCCGCTGTGGCAAGGGCCTGCTTGCGGTTTCGGCCCGTCACCGCAAAGATCCTCGACAATTGCGTATCTTTGCAGGTTTTTAACGTAGAATTTCGTGCCTGCAGGGTAGTCCATGTAGCTGCGGCCGTTTCGTTTCACATGCCCGACTGCAAGAGTGATCGGATCCTCGTAGGTTCCTGTTCCGCCAGCCTGCCGGTGGATCACTGGCCGGGCAATCTGTGCCGATCCGCGGGGAGTGTTGTCCCAGTAACTGTAGCCAGTCAAGAAAATGTTCATGGTTTGTTCCCCATCGTACATGGAACTTCTGACAATTTCTCTAGGCATTCCTTCGTCAACAAGGAGGCGGGTGCTTTGCACTCCCTCGAGACTGTCGTTGGAATTTCCACTCACACTACAAGCAGCTATTGAAAGCAACGCCCCGGTTAAGAGCAAAATTCTGGAAACTTTGTAGGTCATACCGCCATCCTGTTTTACTGAGAACTCAGGAAGCCGCAGCGCACTTAGATATTGCGGCCGCCAACGATGGCAATATGCATGATGGATGATAATAACATGTTAAAATAAAAGGGAGAATTTTAACTCTCCCAATTCTCTGAAGTCAGCTGTGTTGCTTAGAGAAGTCGCTGCAGGCTTTCCAAGCGTTTCGTGCTGGGTTTCTGTGTTAAGTAGCAACAGAACAGCGGCACTGACCCGTTACCGTAGCCGAATGCAGAAAAAAGGGAGTGCGGATGATCAAAATTGCAGCCTTTCAACTAGCAATTCGAACAGAGCCGCGGACCCTTGGGGGGGTCGTTGAAGTCAGATACTCTGGTAAATATCTCACTGGCATCACAAAACCTTTGATGGCGAATGAAGTCAACTATGTTTGCGATGTTCGTTTCGGTAATGAGGGCTGCACTAGAAGCTAGGGTCAAGACCCATATGCAGTAGATGACGGTAGCGGCCAGCGTGATTGCAGATAGGAAGGCTTTCGGGGATCTGTCATATCGAGTCGCGACACGCCGCCTATCCCTCAGCCTGCCGAACATGAGCTCAATGCCATTGCGTCGCCTGTATCGGTGCGGTTCAAACCCCAAATGGCTGAAACTGATGGCTAAGCGGCTACTGAGGGTCCACTGGTAAAGGACGGCTTCGTCCGGCTCCTCGTTAGCTGGTCCTGGCTGCAGCGAAAGGGCGGTTTGAGCTTGGTCCCTCAGACTGGCTTTCAATGGCCGCTATGACGACACATGCAGCTTCACGGCAAAAAAACACGCCGCACCTTCGAATGGATGCTGCGTCAGCAACATGCCGAAACGTCAATGTCGGCAAAGTCCGCGTAGTTAGCATTGAAGCTTCGCGCAGTGAGTGACTGATTTCCGCCCTTGTCGAACTCTATCAATCTGAGCGGCTCTCCGGAACTAAACCTCAAACCTCTCGCCTGGATCATTGCGCTGGAAGATTGCAGCAACCACTGGATCCTCCGGCTGGTCCAGTTTCTGCCGGCATTCTGCCAAAGCTTGCGCATCCCTGGCAATCGCCCTGCGATGCTCATGCAGCGCATCCTCGATGATTTCCGCGATGATCTTCAAAAGGATCTCGAGGAGCGACATCGCCGGCGACAGCCGTGCATGCAGCTTGAGCGGCAGCGGCCGTTCCGGACCGCCGCGCGGGCCAGCCACCAGCCTGCCTCCACGCCTGTCATTGCCGGCCACCCAATGCAATTGATCACGGCGGATCAATTCCAATCCCAAAGAAATTGCTTCAACCCGCTTTTGAACAGCTCCCGCCCTTTCTTCCTGACCCTTTATCGATCTTTCCCTGTCCTCAACCTCCTTCTCCCGGCTCGCCAACGCTTCTTCTCTTTCCGTGACCTCTGCCTCCTTCTTTTTCATTGCAAAATATTCTGCCGCAAGGCAGCTCTCTTTTTCTGCCAAGGCCTTGGCCTGCGCTTCCAGCGCCTGCTCCTTCACCTCGAGCTTGGTTTCGAACCGGAGGTTCGCCACCTGCTCTTCGGCCCTGGCCTTGGCACTAGCCTTGCGCGCAGCGTATTGCTTTGTGGTCAGGCGCTCGTGGCCCGGTCCCTTGCGCAGAAGCCCGCAGGGCCTGCCGACCGCTTCGTAGTAGCGGTCTTGAAAGCGTATCATCCCAGCATCAAACGCTTCCTTTTCAGGGTTCTTTTCTTTCCGCTTCTTCCGGGCGGCATGCAGATGCCGCCCGTTCTCCTTCTTCCACGCCTCGAGCTTTTTGGCATTGGCAGCTTCCGCCCTGGCGCAGGCTTTCTCCCATTCAGCCAATGCCCGTTCATGTTTTGCCATATTCTTTTTCTGGGTGACCCGGTTCTTGCTCGGGCGCGGCTTCTTTGGTTTCCGCGGCTTCGGTTTCAATTCTGGCTTCGGCAGGGACGAGAGTGTCCGCGGCTTCTCATGGCTGGCCCGGTAATCCGCCGCCGCCACTTTTCCGGCGTGCAGCTTGTTGGCATCCAGCCGCGGGTCGTTCATGTTCAGCGCCAGAATGTGCATATGCACATTCGCCTCATCCAGGTGGAACACCGCAGCAAACTGGACGCCCGGCGGCATCCGGTTTCGGAAGTCCTTCAAGGCTAGGTTTGCCCATCTGTTGATCACCGGCTGGTGCTTGTTAGGGTCTGCCAGAAACTCGCGGGCTGCAACTGGATGAGAATGAACTTCTGTGTACAAGGTCGGCGCATCAGAACGCAGTCTGCGGGTGTAGCTCTCGCCGGACGACGCCGTGACCGTTTCCCGTATCTCACGGCTGCGACGGTCATGCAGCGCCTGCAGTTCGCTGACTGGGATGGCGCCGTGGCGCAGGACCTGAACCGGCGCACGCCGATGTTCGACATGTTTGGAGAATTCCGGACTTCTCAGCGCTTCTTCAAATATCTGTCTTGTACTGTTCCACTGGTCTTTCGTGCCCTTCACCAGCTGCGGCTTGCGGGTATAAGTTTCAACGTGGACGTATTGGTAGGCCATGAGGCGGTACTCCTTTTTTCATTGGGTACGCGGCCTCGGCGAAAACGCAAAACGCGGATCCGCCTCAGAAACTCTTCATTTTGAGGATTAACTCTTTTGTCATATAGTTTTTCTGGGGCTTGGGCAGCTTAGACAGGCGCACAAATGCGCGTGAAAGCTCCCCAAAGAGACAGACTATAGGTAGCTGAAGCTACCTCGTCTGCCCCTTACGCCGGGGAGGCGCTCCAGCAGCCCTGCGGGTGCTTGCGCGGCCGGTTCCCGGCCTTGCATTTGGACTTGATTTCGATTGTCTCTATTGGGCTTCGAACTACTTACACATAGGCGTCAAACTACACCCGGCTTGGCCATGGCGCCCCGGTTACATTGCCATCACAGGAGTTCTGGACCCGCCCTGCCAGAGCCTGGGATTGCATTTTGATTTTCGATAATCTGGATGCGCAGAAGGTCGCCACTGACAGCAATTGCTATTCGTCGACTTCAATTCCGCGATCCTGGCACCATTGCTTCAACATCCGCCGGATCATAGCAGGCCGTGTCGGAAGATCGTCTTGCTCGCGGCGCTGATTATCAATGACTTCGATCATCCCACGCGCCAATCGGAGATTGACCGCTTCGGTATCCACCGTCGGGCGTCCTCGCGCTTTTTTTGACATGTATGACAATCTCTTATTGATTTTTGGTTTTATGGTACCATATATTTCAGGTGCGGCAAGGCTCCTACCCCTTGCCGCACCCTAACCAAAACCGATCTCGCGAGAGGAGACCGACTATGGCTGATACTTGCCGTATCACGCGCGAATGCGCGCTGAAAGACCCGTGGCCCGCATCTGTCGCAGGTGACAGCCCGACCTTCATCACCCGCACCTTCGGCGCACTAACCAAGGCAGTGGACGAAGCGCTTTATTTGGAGCGTGATCTGTCGCACGCGCTTTCCTGGGATCCCGCGTCCACCGATATCCAAGACGCCGCCGAAGCCAAATGGCAGGATTGCTTGTCGCTAAGCGGTGAGATCTTTACCGCACCTCCGGCCTCCGCATCGGACCAACCGCTGCAGCGCATGAGCATGCTGCTGCACTTCCTCATCGAGGCCACGGGACCGGAAGAGGCTCGCAGATTTCAGCAGCTGTACTTTGAGAACCAGGAGCTGTTCACCGTCGAAGATGGTGATTGCCAGGCCCTGCTGCAGACCGGCGCGCGACAGATGAACGCTCTCATCGAATTCTCTGTGGCGGCTGAAGCGCAGAATTTCCTGCCGATCTAAAGCCAACCTCCCAGCATTCTTCTGACCCGCCCCGCAACGGACACACCCGCTGCGCCTGGCTCAGCCATGCCATTTCTGAAGTTTCAGCAAGCGCCAGTTCCGGCGCCTGCCCAGCCCAATTTTGCCTATGCGGAGGCTGCCATGCCCCACTCAACCTGCCAACAATTCCCGCAAACGGTCCATTCCCACTGGCGCGCCGCCGCCGAAGCCAAGGGCTTCGGCATCCTGCAGCGGGTCAAGGACCGCTATCACCTGCTCCTGTCCTGCCACACCTGCCGACGGACACATACCAGTAAGATCTTTGTTCTTATGAACAGCCAGCTGCAGTGCCCGCACTGCATTGAAGCGCGCTGGCGGGACGATGCCACGGCAGCCGGCCTTGAATGGGCAGGCCGCGATCCGGAAGACCGTCACTATGCCCACTATATCGCCCCCTGCGGCCATAACTTGCGCCGGCAATTTGAGATGGTGAAGCGTGCCGCCGAAGGCGTCTGCGACGTACGCTGCGAACTCTGCCAGCAGCATAAGGAGCAAGAAGAAGCCTCCGCGCAGGGTTGGGAGCTGATTGGACCGGATCCGAACAGGAACCAGAACTACCGCCTGTACCAGCACCAGGCCTGCGGCCATGTTCAGCGGATCGCCCGTGCCAACATGCAGACTGGCCGGTTTCAATGCGGCAGCTGCGGCGAAGGCTGGAGCAGTGCGCCAAGCTTTCTCTACGTCATGCAGCTTAAACTCGCCAATGGCGCCAAGCTGATCAAGCTGGGCTACAGCCGCGATCCCGTCTCCCGCCTTTACCACCAGATTTTGAAGACCAAAGAGACGGAAGCGCAGGTCCTTCGGACGGTTCCCGTCTCCTCCGGCCACACAGCTGTGCAAATTGAAAAAGGCCTGCATGCGCTGTTGAAGGCAGAGTACCCCGGCAGTGTCGCGCCACCTGACCTCTACGCCGGTGAATTGAGGGTCAAAAGTGAGGTCTATTTTCCGGATGTGTGCCAAGTGATCTTCGCGATGCTCAACACTGTCAAGGCAGAAGAAGACAGCTAAGCGCCCCTCCCTCTTCAATTTCCAACATCTCCAGCCCGGTTCCACCGGGCGCCCGATCCCTTTTGCCTTTTTGAAGGAGGCTTTCCATGAGCCAGCTTGATCTCTCCAAGCCCGCGCGCCCTGATTGGTGGCAGTTCGCCGAAGACTGCGCCCGCCGCTATCATCTCTTTTACAGAGAGCTGCAGCAGACGCGCCGCAAAACACTCAAAGAAGACGCGCCAGACGGCAGTGCTGGCGCCGAGGAGCCGCTTGTGCCCCCAGCACCGGATCAACCCCATTCTTTGCTGCAGCATCTGAGCGAGCACCCGGACGCGCGGCATCTGCCGCCGGATCTTTGGGAAGCGCTGGAGCAGGAAGGAGCCGACCCATATGCCTGTGATGACACGGGCCGCTGGCTGCCGGGCACAGACCTGCCGGCAGACAGGCTGCTTCTGCTGCTGCGGATCGCCGCGGCCTTCGGCTCCCCGGCTGCTGTAGACGCGCAGCTTGCCCGTGGCGCCGTACTGATCCTGCAAAACATTCCAGTTCCCGGGTTTTCCGTCGTGGAAAATATCCTCAACCACGCCCTGCTGCCATCGGGCTGGCAGGCCTATGACGCCCGGCGCCAGGTGCAGCTGCCTCAGCGAGTGACCCTTGCTGTCCCCAGCGTCCGCGATGGCGCGATTGAGCAGGGTCACTTTGATGACCTGCAGGATCTGATCATCAAAGGCCTGGCGCATAGCCAGCCTTTGTGGATCTGCTTGCCGGATGAGATGGGACTGCCGGCGCCACTGGTGACGGAGCACTGTCATCAGCTGACATTGCCGCAAGTGGACGCGGATTTTCTGATCGCCCTGCTGCGCCAGACGCACAGCCGCACGGGCCGCATTGATGAAGCCGCCGCCCGCACCGCACTGCCCCCGAACGGCCAGCTGCAAGAGCTCTCCACTCCCACACTCTCTTTTGCCCTGCGTGCGCCCACAGCGAAGAAGATGGCGCAACGCCTGTCCCAGGCGCTTGCTGCCGCTGCCGCTTCACCGCCTGAAGCCCTCGCGCCAAGGGAGGAGATCACCGGCATCGGCCCGTCCTATGACACCGCCCGGCAACTGGTTGCAGACCTGCAGCTCTGGGCCGAAGGCGGCGTGGCCTGGAATGAGATCCCGCACTCCTTGCTGCTTTTTGGCCTGCCGGGCACCGGCAAGAGCCACCTCGCCCGCGCTATGGGCCGGAGCGCCGCTGTCAATTGCGTCGAGACCAGTTGCGCCGAGTGGCAAAGCGCGGGGCACCTTGGCAACCTCCTGCTCGCGATGCGCAAAAGCTTCGATGAAGCACGGAAGAATGCGCCCTGTATCCTCTTCATCGACGAGATCGACGCGATCAGCTCTCGCACCAGCGGCGATACCCACGGCAGCAGATATGGATCGCAGGTGATCGCCGGATTCCTTGAGCAGATGGACCGCGTCAGCCTGGAGGAAGGGATCATGGTCGTCGGTGCCTGCAACCACCCGGAGCACCTAGACCCCGCGGTGCTGAGAGCCGGGCGGTTTGACATCAAGATCGAGATGCCGCTGCCAAGCATGGCGATGCTGCAGCACCTCCTTGCTGAGCGGCTGCAGGACGCATTCCCTGAGGGGGATCTGCGGCAGCTGGCACGGGAATGTATCGGAAAGACCGCCGCCGACGTGGACGCCGCGGTGCGCTCTGCCCGCAGTGAAGCCCGGCACAGCGGCTGCCCGCTCGATCTGCAGCTTCTGCGCCGCCATCTCGGAGTCACGGCGCAGGAGGAGAACCAAGACCTCTTGTACCGCATCGCAGTGCATGAGTCTGGCCACGCCATCGCCGCCTGGATCTTCGGTGAGACGGTCAACCAGGTCCGGGTGGCGGTCGCAGGCGGCACAATCGAGCGGGATGTTCCCCCGAACGCGGGGCTGGACACAGATTTCGACCGTCAGCTCTACGTTCACCTGGCCGGGCGGGCAGCGGAGCGGCTCGTCTTCAATACTGTTTCTGCCGGGGCCGGCGGGGGCGCCACGTCCGACTTGGCACAGGCTGCGCGGATTGCGCTGGCAGTGGACCACGAGCTGGGACTCGGTGCCTACGGCAACGGCTGGTTCGGACCGCAGGATCCCGCTCAACTTGCAGAACCCGACCGCAAACGCCTCCGTGAGAAGCTCGACCACGCGGAGGACCACGCACGCGCACTGCTGTATCCCTATCAGCAGCTGCTTCAGGACATGGCTGCAGACTTGGTGCAAAAACGAGAGTTCGATGCCAAAACGGTCCGGTCCTGGCTGCGTGATGTGCCACGCAAAAATGGTCCAGAGCAGGTCCTGGACCAGTAGATGCGTTCGCCAACCAAGCCGCGCCGCCGCGAGGTTTGCACAATTCTTATGTGCAAACTTCCGCGGTGCAGGCTCCGGTTGGTCCAAAATCCGGATAATTCTCTCCCGGAAAGGTTTTGCCCGCACGGCGGACGCCGCCGGTCCGGCCGCAAGGACGTCCGCCACAGCTCGCAGCCCCGCGCAAACCGGCCCAAACGGCAGGTTGTCCACATAAACCCGGCTCCGGGGCGGCATCTCCCCCCCTTTCACGGGGCCCGCCGCCCTCCCGCACCCGCTATGATGAAGCCAACAGCCGGCGGAGCAGTACCCCGCCAGACCAGCATCATCAATAAATCGCCCCGGGCACCGGCCCGGGAGCGGCGGGAGACCTCGGCCGATGGCACGGGACCAGAAGAGCTATGTCAATTGCCAGGAGACAGCCTGTCTTTCCGGCACATCTCAGACAAACGGCCGGGCCAACTGCCCGGACCCGCTTCTGCACATCATCCAGCTCCTTGCCCGCCAGGCTGCTCAGCAAGACATCGCGGCACAGAGGAGCCAACCGCCTTCGAAGGAATAATCCATGAATGCAACACCCGGTCTCCGCGCTGCCATCTACGCCCGGTACTCCACAGACAAACAGAAAGACACATCGGTCGAGGACCAGATCCGGCTGTGCCGCCGTCTGTGTGAACAGAAGGGGTGGCAGGTAACGGAAGTATTCACCGATCACGCGCTCAGCGGCAAGAATGCCCTGCGCCCGGGATACCAGCGCCTGATCCAGGCAGCCGAACGCGGCGGGATCGACGTCATTGCCGCCGAGAGCCAGAACCGCCTCTCGCGGGATATGGCGGATTCCGCAAACCTGCTGAAGCGCATGAACTTCTTCGGAGTCAAGATCCACACGGCTTCGGAGAATGAACTGGATGACATGAAGGTCGGGGTCGGCGGGCTGGTGTCCACCATGTTCCTCAAGGACTTGGCCCAGAAGACACGGCGCGGGCTGGAGGGGCGTGTCACCAAGGGCAAAAGCGCAGGAGGCATTTGCTACGGCTACCGGGTGAAGCGGGAGATCCTGCCCGACGGCACGCTCAGCACCGGCGACCGGGAGATCGAACAGGACGAGGCCGCCGTTATCAAACGAATCTTCCGGGATTACGCAGACGGGCTTTCCGCCCGCACGATTGCCGCTGCCCTGAACGCCGAAGGTGTAACTGCCCCGCAGAGCGGCAAAGGAACCGGCACCTGGAACCCGTCGACGATCTCCGGGAACATCAAACGCGGCACCGGCATCCTGAACAATGAGCTCTATATCGGACGCCTGGTCTGGAACCGGCTGACCTATGATACCAACCCGGACACCGGCAAACGCTTGTCCCGCCTCAATCCGCCGGAAGACTGGATCACGGAGGAAGTCCCCGGCCTGCGTATTCTGGATGATCAGCTCTGGCAGGCGGTGAAGACGCGCCAGGGGGAGGTGCGGCAAGCGATGAACCCGGCGGGTGTTCTGACGGAACGGCCCAAGCTGGAACGCGCGCGCCGGCCAACCTATCTGCTATCAGGCCTCCTGCGCTGCGCCTGCTGCGGCGCCAGCTACACGCTGATCAACAAGACGCGCTACGGCTGCGCAGGTGCCCGCAACAAGGGCGCTGCGGTTTGCACCAACCGCGCCACCATCGGCCGGACAGAAGTGGAAGAGCGGGTTCTTTCCGGGCTGAAGCAGCGCCTGCTGGCACCGGACCTGCTGGCGCAGTTCGCGGAGGAATACCGCAAGGCGTTCAACGACGCCGCCGCGGGGGCCTGCCAGGACCGGCAGAAGGCCGAACGCTCCCTCAAGAAGGTGGAGAGCCGGATCTCAAATATCCTGACCGCTATTGAGGACGGCATGTACACCGCCTCGATGAAGGACAAGATGTCTGAACTGGAGAGAGAGAAGGCCCGCCTGGAGGCGGTCATCACGGACAACCCGGAGCCCCCTGCCCTGCGGCTGCATCCGAGCCTGTCATCCCGGTACCGGGAGCTGATCGAAGATCTGGCTGGGTCCCTGAATGCGCCAGAGGTGCGGAGGGAGGCGACGGCGGCGCTGCGGGCGCTGATTTCGGAGGCTCGGATGGTTCCGGACGCAGACGCGCCGGGCGGGCATCAGCTTGAACTTGTTGGGGAATTGGCTGGGCTGATGGCTTTGGGGAGCCCCGAATCGAAGAAGCCCCCGCTGTTTGCGGAGGCTTGGTCGGAAACGGTG